>JBBFLK010000001.1:102454-242758 GCA_037479115.1 Anaerohalosphaeraceae bacterium
TGCAGGAGCAGCGGACGCTATGCAATACGCTGACGGCCCGGCTGCACGAGGCCGAACAGGCCCGGCAGATGCTCGAGCAGGAAAAGCAGATGCTTCAGGAGAAGCTGCGTCAGCAGGCCGACTCGTCGCAGGATGCGGTTCGTCAGCTCGAGGAAAGCCGTGCTTATCTGGCCTCTCTGCGGGAGGAATCACAGCGGCACCGCCAGCAAGCCGATGACCTGCGAAAGGCCCTTCAGGAGGCCCAGCAGAAACTTCAGCTGCAGGAATCGAGCCGAAGCCGCGCGGAAGAGCAAATAGCCCGACTGGAGGCGGAGGCGGCCGATTTGCGAACCTGTCTGCAGCAGGTGCTGGAGGAAAAGGTGGCCCTGCGGAAGCAGCTGACTTCGCTGGAAGAGTTTGAGACGCAGTATCTGGCCGCTGAACAGACGGCCCGGCAGCTCCAGCATACTCTGGAAGACCTGCAGGTGCGTCTGGAAGAGAAAAATCGTCTGCTCGAGCGCAGCGCCGCAGCCGAACAGCAGCTGCAGCAGCGGCTGGATGACCTGCAGGCCAAACTGGAGCAGAAAACCCAGCAGGCGGCCCAGATGCAGCAGCAGGAGGAGCATCTGCTTCGCCAGATTGAGGCCCACAGCCGCACGATTGAGCAGTCCCGTGCGGCTTATGAGCAGCTGGCGGAGGAAATGGAGCTGCGTCAGCAGGAATTTGAGAAGCAGTGCCGTCAGCGGGATGAGCAGATTGAGCAGCTGCGGGGACAGCTGACGGAAATGACCGGCCGGGCGCAGGAGTTTGAGCGGCTCAGCGTCCAGCGGCACGAAGAAAATCATCAGCTGCGACGGGCTCTGGAACGCAGTCAGGAACAGGCCGCAGACCTGCAGGCGCGGCTGAGCCGCTGCGAGGAAGACAATCAGTCGCTTCGTCGGCAGGTCGAGCAGCTGCAGGAAACCGTCGGGGTGCTGGCCGAGACGCAAAGCCAGCTGCAGAAGGCCCGCCGGTACATTGAATCGATGGAACAGATGCTGGCCCGCCAGACCGCCGAGCTGGAGGCCACACAAAAGCAGCTCAGCAAGCATGTGGAGTTTGCCCGGCAGCTGCAGATTCTCAGCCGGCAGTCCGAAGGCATCTGGGAGCTGCCTTCGATACGCCCGGCCGAACCGCCCAAGCCCGCGGAACCGGCTCCCAAGCCGCCGGTGCCTCCGATGGAGGGACCGCGCAATCAGCCCCTGACGGAGGAGCCGTGTCTGATTACCAGCTCGGCTGGCGCTTCGCCGGAATCAGCGGAGGCCCGAATTGCGGCCCTGCGCAATCAGCTGATGGAGCAGACGGAAAATCTGCGGCGGGCCCACGAGACGATTCGTCTGCTGCGGGAGCAGAAGCCGGTCAATCCCGCTCCGCAGGCCTCCGCGCCCGGACCAATCCCTTTATCGCTGAACGACAATGCCTCGGCGGAGGTATCCTGGATCAGCAAGCCGCCGGCCGAACGCCAGCAGGCCCGTGCGGCGGTCTGGCAGTTCCTCGAAGAGCAGGAGCGCAAAGCCGGTCCCAAGCCGGCCCCGATTCATATTCCGGCTGCGGCCCTTTCACATGCAAAATCAACCCAGAAGCCGCAGGCGGAGTCGGAAGAGCCGCACACCCCTCCGGCCAAACCGCAGGTCGCCGAACCCGATGAAAAGACCAAATCCTTATTCCGCAAGTTCGGTCTGCTGGGCGGCTGGGGCTCCGGGAAGTAGCGAAGCATTGTACGGTGTTTTTTCTGAGGCGGTCTTTTGACCGCCTTTTTTATTGGAGGGTTTTAATTCGCACAATAAGGCGGCGGCCAGAATAACCCCGCAGACCGCCATGAGCGGCACAAAACCGAAGCGGCTGAACAGGGTAATCGTCTCCATAATCGGCATATCAACGACGAAAAAGCCCGGACCTTCTTTGTAATGGTCAATTTGGGCAAGTATCCTTCCTTTCGGGTCAATGGCGGCACTGATGCCGCAGGCGGCGCCGCGGATAATTCCGTATCGACCTTCAATGGCTCGTGCCCGCACCGCCTGCAGATGCGGATAGCGGATGGTCTGCCAGTCGGCCGTCGGGCAGAGCACAATCGGGGTCTTCCATCGCCCGTAATACCGCGTCAGACGGGGAAAGTTGTCGTCCTGACAAATCAATCCGCCGACGGCAATGTCTTTGATATGAACGATTTTCAGTTCTCCGCTTCCGCCCCATCGCGGTTCCATCGGCGTCAGATAGGTTTTGGTGTATTCTTCGACAATCTCCCCTTCGGGCGACAGAAAGAACATGCGGTTTTTGTGTTCGGAGATGTTTAGGTATCCGACGGCCAGCCAAAGACGGCATTCCCGGGCAATCCGCCCGAACCGCTCCATCCATTCCTGCCGGTTGTGGTCTGCAATACAAAAGCCCAGCTCTCCGGTGGTAAAAAGCACGGCTCCTTGACGGGCGGCCTGCCGTGCCGGCTCGGCAAACAGTTTTTCAAATCCTTCGGTGCTGTGCGGGTCAATTTCGGCAAAGGTGTCGTCAAACACCCAGCCCGCCGCAGCCGCGCGAAGATGCCCGCTCGGTTTTTGCAGATAGAGTCCAATGTTCAGCATGCCCAGACCGAGCAGAATACCGGCCAGGGCTGCTGCGGCCTGTTTGCGGCCGTCGGGGCGGACCAGGAGATAGCTTGTCAGTCCCTGCAGGGTGCCCAGCACCAGCGGAACGCCGCAGATACCGGTTAACGAAATAAACTGGATCAGGGCCGGATAAGCCGTCCAGCTCCGCGCAAAGGATTGGCCTAGTCCCCAGATGGGCACGGCTGTGCAGGATGCCCAGTCTAACAGGGCCCAGAAGGCCCCGACGGCCAGCGAGCCGATGAGAGCTCCTCGACGCACAAGGAACGCACAGCCCAGACAAAACAGCGTCAGAATCGCGGTAAACCAAATCAGCAGACCGACGGTAACAAGCAAAGGCATTCGCAGGAGAAACATCTGCGGAATCGAAAAGGCCAGTCCCGTATAAAACCCGCACAGTGCGGCGGCCTTGGGTTTGAAGGTTTGCAGACTCAGCGTCAGCAGAGCAAGCAGAGCCAATGATTGCAAAAGACACAGAGGCCCATACACATTGCCCGCCATCAGCAGCAGACCGCCTGCGATTCCCGCTCCTCTATAAGCCCATTCTCTCCTGTCCATATCTGCCTCTTCGGGGATTGACAAAGCCTCCTGTTGCCTTTACATGAAAATAATCCGGAGGATTTTGTCCTGCAAGAAAAACCTGCCTCGGATTTTTCAGACAAAATCATTGTTTTTTTTCTTTCTTTGGATATGGTTTAATGCAGAATTGGAGGAAACACTTCGAAAATGACTTTTTCAGGAAAGGAGAGCCGTATGAGTCTGTGGAAGGAATTCAAAGCGTTTGCGATGCGGGGCAATGTGATTGACATGGCCGTCGGCATCATCATCGGGGCCGCCTTCGGCAAGATTGTCAATTCGCTGGTCAACGATCTCCTGATGCCGCCGCTGGGGATGCTGCTGGGGCAAATGGATTTCTCAGAGTTTTCGATTACGCTGCGGGATGCCGTGGTCTCCGAGACCGGGCAGGTGGTTTCGCAGGCCGTCAAAATCAACTACGGGATGTTCATCAACACGGTGATTAATTTCATCATTGTGGCCGCCGCCATCTTTGCCTTAATTAAAGTTATCAATATGGCCAAGAAGAAAGAAGAGGCGGCTGCACCGGCTCCGGCGCCGAGCAGGCAGGAGCTCCTGCTCGAAGAAATCCGCGACATTCTGAAATCCAGGTAAAATCCTCTGTCATTCCCGCGTCCCGTCCTTCGAAGCTTTCAGCGAAGAAGGAAGGCGGGAATCTGGAACGTTTGGTTTTGACGTCCAACCCGATAAAAGGGTCTGCTGGGGGCTTCAGGACATCCGGCGAATGCGGACTTCGATGTCCTTGTCCTCGGCCAGCAGCCGGACCAGTTCATTCGGGTCGGTCTGCCCGTAGTGATAGGGATAAAGCACTTTGGGGCGGAACATCCGGGCGGCCGCCGCGGTCATCTGAGGCGTCATCGTATAGGGCAGATTCATCGGCAGGAAGGCGACGGCGATATCGTTGAGATTCTGCATTTCCGGGATGTTTTCCGTGTCGCCGGCGATATAGACCCGTGTCTTGCCGAATGTGATGATGTAGCCGCTGCCCTGTCCTTTCGGGTGGAAGGGCTGGCCGTCCGGCCGTTTCTGAACCAGGTTGTAGGCGGGCACGGCTTCGATGTCCAGGTCCAGCAGTTTTTTCCTGTCGCCGTTTTTCATCACCAAACCGTTCGGGACGGTCTCCCGGCATTTTTCCGTGATGACTACGATAGTGCCGTCTTTTCCAAGCAGCTCGACCGCCTTGGCATCCAGATGGTCCCGGTGCTCGTGGGTAATCAGAATCAGGTCCGCCTTGGGCAGTTTTGTGTAGTCGGCCAGCTGGGTCCACGGGTCTATGTGGATGACCTTGCCGCCGCAGGTCATCATCAGCGTGCCGTGCCCGATAAAGGTAATGACCAAATCCCCCAGATCGGTCGGAAAGACATCGGTTTCGAAGGCCTTTTCCTGCTTTTGTGAGTCTTTCGGCTCATCCGCCGCCCGGGCGAAGGCAAAAAAGAACATTAGCAGGCAGGAAACAAGAAGAAAGACGGTTTCCCTTTTCATTTTATTCCCTCCTGAACGGAACAGTATGGATTGTCTTTTAAGGAAAAAAGAATGGTAAGTCATTTTTGGCTTGGAAATCAAGTTTTTTTGTCAGCGTTCTGCCAAATTGGCATAAGATGACGATTGCGGGGTGTGCATAAAATATTATCAATAAAGCAGATATGATTTCTCGCGGGGCTTGGCACAACCTTTGCACATCCCGAAGTCAAGCGATTTTGACAACAAAAAGAGGAGATCGAAATATGGCAAAAATTATCGGCATCGATTTGGGGACAACCAACTCTGTGGTGGCGGTGATGGAAGGAAGCACACCGAAGGTGCTGATTAACGCAAACGGCAGCCGACTGACCCCTTCGGTGGTGGCTTTCACCGAAAAAGGAGAACGTCTGGTCGGCCAGGCGGCCCGCCATCAGCAGGTCACCAACCCGAAAAATACCATTTACTCCATTAAGCGGTTTATGGGCCGACGGCACAGGGAAGTCAGCATGGAGGAAAAGATGGTTCCCTATACCATCGTCGGCGGGCCGGATGAACTGGTGAAAGTCAAGGTTCGAGATAAAGAATATACTCCACCGGAAATCTCCGCAATGATCCTTCAGGACCTCAAGAAAACGGCGGAAGATTATCTGGGCGAAAAGGTTACACAGGCTGTGATTACCGTGCCTGCCTATTTTAACGACTCCCAGCGTCAGGCCACAAAAGATGCCGGCACCATTGCCGGGCTGAAAGTGGAGCGGATTATCAATGAGCCGACCGCAGCGGCTTTGGCCTACGGTCTGGAAAAGAAGAAAAATGAGAAAGTAGCCGTCTTTGACTTCGGCGGCGGAACATTTGATATCTCGATTCTCGACATCGGAGATAATGTTTTCGAGGTCCTCAGCACCAACGGCGATACGCATCTGGGCGGCGACGACCTCGATGAAGTCCTGATTAACTATCTGGCCGAAGAGTTCCGCAAGACGGAAGGGATTGACCTGCGGCAGGACCCGATGGCTCATCAGCGGCTCAAAGAGGCCGCCGAAAAGGCCAAGTGCGAACTGAGCACCCAGGTTGAAACCACGGTCAATCTGCCGTTTATCACGGCGGACCACAACGGCCCCAAACATCTGAATATTACGATTACCCGCAGCAAGTTTGAAGCCCTTTGCGAACACGTGTTTGAAAAACTGAAAGCTCCCTGCTATCGGGCGCTGGAAGATGCCAAGCTGCGTCCGGAAGATATTCAGGAAGTCCTGCTGGTCGGCGGTTCGACGCGAATTCCGAAAGTCCAGCAGATTGCCCGGGAAATCTTCAAGCGGGAACCCAACAAGAGTCTCAACCCGGACGAGGTTGTGGCGATTGGGGCAGCGATTCAGGGGGCGATCCTGGCCGGCGATGCGGGCGTGAAGGATATTCTGCTGCTGGATGTGACGCCGCTGTCGCTGGGGGTCGAGACACTCGGCGGTGTGATGACCAAGCTCATCGAGCGGAATACGACGATTCCCACAACCAAAAAGGAGATTTTCTCCACGGCGGCGGACAACCAAACCAGCGTGGAAATCCACGTTCTGCAGGGAGAGCGTGAGTTTGCTCGAGACAACCGCACACTCGGACGCTTCCAGCTGACGGGGATTCCGCCGGCGCCTCGCGGAGTGCCTCAGATTGAGGTGACGTTTGATATTGACGCCAACGGAATCCTGAACGTCTCGGCCAAAGACCTCGGGACCGGCAAGGAACAGTCGATTGTGATTCAGTCCAGTTCCGGCCTGAGCAAGGAAGAGGTCGAGCGGATGGCCAGGGAAGCGGAAGCCCATGCGGCGGAGGATAAGAAGCGCCGCCAGGTAGTCGAGATGAAAAATCAGGCCGACCAGATGATTTACCAGACGGAAAAGCAGCTCAAGGAGTTCGGCGACAAGGTGCCGGCTGATGTACGAAGCCGGATTGAGTCGGCTATGAATAACCTCAAAGAGGCCATCAAAGGCGATGACGGCGAGGCGATTCGCCGGGCGCTGGACAACTTCAACAGTGAAGTGCAGCTGCTGGGCAAGACGCTGTATGAGGAAGCCGCCAAGCGGCAGGCCGCATCCGGCTCGGCAAAAACAGCCGGAACCCATACACCGCCTCCGGAAGGGGAGGTCCGACGAAAGGGTCCCGATGATGTGATCGATGCCGAGTTTGAGGCCAAATAGTCCACTCTGCCGTCAAGTTCCTGTCTGAAATGAAAAGCCGCTTTTTCAGGATTGAAAAGGCGGCTTTTTTCTTTTTCTTTGCTGCAAAACCCGCAGCCCATTTCTTTGTATTGTCCTAAAAAGTTTCGTGAAGTAGGATGCTCACCGGATTCGTAAGGAATCCGAACAAAGGTTCTCAGATAAAAAAGGAAGTTTTTGTCCCATAAAATCTTTTTTTCTCTTGACCTTTTGCGATTTTGTTCGTATAAAGAGAAACATCTGCGAGGGTGATGCCGTGTTGTATAAAAGAAGGGAGTCGAATATGGTAATACCCAAACCACGGCTCAGCGAGTTAAAGGCCCAAGCACCCCTGCTTATTATTTTTTCCCCTACCCCGGACCATCGCTGTTATCAAATGCAGGTCGAACAGCTGGAAAGCATTCGTCTGGCGATGCAGGACTGCCGTCTGACGGTGGCGGAGATTTTTGAGCAGGGACAGGGACGGATTGGTCAGGCTGACCTTCCTGCTGATGGGTGTGCCCGGTTTCGCGAAAAGTTTCATATTTGTCCGGGCCAGTTTAAGGTCTTTCTGGTCGGCAGCGATTCGGAGGTGCATCTGGTTTCTGAAGACTGCATCTCCTGGCAGGAGCTGCTGATGCGGGTGGACAACGCGGCCAAGACCTTTACCCCGAGCATTTGACTTGCTGTCAGTCAAGGCCGAAGGCAAGATGGTCATGCGGAGAAAGGGGGCATTTTAAAACCGGTTTTTTGTAAACCGGTTTCTTTTTTTTCAGTAGAATATAAGAGATTGTAAAAAGGAAAGTTAGAGTTTTCGAAAAACAGTTGTACCGTTTGTTACGATTCGGTACAATATTTTGGAACGAGAAACAAGATATACTTTGGAGATTATAGACATGTGCGATTCATGCGGCTGCGGGCAAAAGAGTTTTGAAACGAGAGTATCCGAGGTGATTGATTCCATCCGTCCGATGCTCCAGAATGACGGCGGGGATATTGAATTGGTTGGTGTTGATGCGGACCATAAGGTACGTGTGCGGCTTCAGGGGGCCTGTAGAGGGTGTCCGGGGGCCAGAATGACCCTGAAAATGGGGGTTGAGCGGCTTCTGAAACAGCGGGTGCCGGAAGTCAAAGAAGTGGTGGCAGTCGAATAAGGACGCAAAGAATCGGTTTTTCCGGCAGTCGTTCTGTTTATTTTGGAACAGGATTTACAAATGGCCCCAGCCGAAAAGGCGGGGCCATTTTGTTTTTTGGATTTGGGAGTATTTTAGCTCTGAGTAAAAAAGAGGTTTCAGATGTTCATTAACGAACATCTGAATCTTAATTTCTTTATCCGTTCTTTTTTGGAGAGGCTTTTTTGTTCCATTGGGAGCAAGAAAGGAAGCCGGCAGGCTTTTTAGGATAGCGTTTGTTGTTGACGAAGTGCAAAGAGACAGAGTAGGATTGCGGGGCCAACAGGGCAGGAGAATAAGGCAGTTTGTTTTTCCGCCGCGCTGTCTGTCGGCGGCGAATAAAGCGGAATAAGTGAACAGAGGTATGGAGAAGAAGGAGGTTTTCTTATGGAGGAAGAGAGGGCGGGACATCGAATCCTCAAGGCTGGGTTTCTTCTGCTTGCGGCGTTGTTTGCGGCGACGAATCTCGCCAAGTTTCTCCATGAAATCGGACATGCCCTCGGCGCCTGGAGCACCGGCGGCACCGTGCATGGAGTTGTCATTCACCCCTTTTCCTGGTCTTATGCGATTATCGTTTCCCCTCGTAATGATATAACGACCTGGGCCGGCTCTGTTCTGGGCAGTCTTTTCGGGATTCTGATTACTCTTTCTGTGTTCAAATGGCGCAGCGGCCGTCTTCTGATTCCTCTGCTGGTTGGTCCCGTTGCCTGCCTTTGCAACGGGAGTTATCTGGTGCTGGGAAGTGTTTTTCATCTGGCCGGGGACGGTTCCATTCTGGCGGCCCGGTATGCACCCGCCGGCGCTGTGGCCGCCGTCGGACTGCTGATGCTCTGTGCGGGGATGCTGTTGGCGGTTCTGATTATTCCGGAGCTCGGGTTTGGTGCGGCTGACGGCATTGTTCATCGAACAGCGGTCTTGGCCATTGGAATTCTCCCCTATGAATTGGTCATTCTGGGGGTGCAGTATTTTGGGCATCGGCAGGGGCTTCGGTTTTGGCTGTTTTCTGCGGCGGCGGCCTGTATCGGACTGCTGGTTTTTGCCGGATTGTCTTTTTGGCTTCAGCAAAGACTGTCCGGGCTCAGAAACCGGCCGCCTGCGAGAATCAGCCGGCGTGCAGTGCTGGCCCATCAGGGAATTGCCGTTTTTCTGCTGGCTGTTCTGCTGATTCAGCTGGGATATAAAGAGGAGATTTTGTTCAGTTTCCAGATGAAACGTCCCGAAGGGTTTCCGGAAGAACTGGTGCCGCCGGACTGGGCGGAGGAAGCTTCCTATGGAGCAGCGTCTTCTGCTTGTTTGCTTTCTTATCGATATACAGAACAAGACCATCCGTTTGAACAGGTCCAGGGCTTCATTCATACTCATCTGCAGAATCACGGCTATCAGAAACTTCGCTATCACCTTTCTGATCCGAATCAGATTCTTTCGGACGAGTGGATTTGCCGGCCTTTACAGGGAAAAGAGGAAAAAGAGACCTTTCCGTCAGTACAGGTATGCAAGTTCTCCGAGCAGTGGCTCAAACTGGATGATTTGAGTCCTCGCTGCATCCGGGTTGAGTTTACCAAACTGATTGATCCCGAGGAGACTGAATCTCCGGAAGTGATTGTAATCCTTACGTACTATGAAGTGCTCTGGCCGGTTATTCGTGATTATCTGAAGGAGTGTGAAGAACTGTACGGGGAGGAGGACAGGCGGTCGGGGAATCAGGAAGGGCTCAAGAAGAATTAAGAGTTGAGAATTAAGAATGAAGAAAAAGCGGGAGCCAAAATTTCCTCTGTCGGTTGGCGGAAAATCTCAGCGAGAAAAATAGCCCCGGGCGCAAGCCCGGGGAAGATGGGGATAGGGGTTTCTTTCTCTTTTTCCCGCCCTTGCGGGCGGGGCTATTCTGTTTTCGTTCTTCGGTGAAGCTTCGAAGGACTAGTCGGGGAAAGGCCTGGATTCCCGCCTGCGCGGGAATGACTCGGGTTTTTGCGGGAATGATTTTATGAAAGCGGGAACAGTAGAGGAAAGCGGGAATAATAGAGGAAAGCGGGAATAATAGCGGAAAGCGGGAATAATAAGAAAGCGGGAATAATAAGAAAGCGGGAAGAGCGAAGAGAAACGAAAAGGACAAGATTAAATTTTATTTGACGTCTCTTTTCCCCGCCCTTGCGGGCGGGGCTGCTCTTCCGGCTCTTGGTGTCCTCCTTCACGAAAGATTCGGCGGATAGGGGGGAGCAGACGGAGGGCGGAAGAAGGCGGTTGAAAAGGCCGACGGCAGTCAGTACAATCCAAGCCCGTATGCTCGGAAACCGGAGGGGCCGAGCTGTCTGTACCGATGAACGGACGACGCGTGCCATTGACGGCAGTGCCAAACAGAACGGGAACCGCTTTCGTCTTGGGAGCGGGCGAACTTCTTTGAAACGGGACAGTTATGCATTTGGCAAAGCATCCGGAACGGATTTACGGGGGCGACACCTGGACCATCATAGAGGAAGGGTTTCATCCGGAAAAACAGCGGCTCAGCGAATCGATTTTTTCCCTGGGAAATGAGTACATGGGGGTGCGGGGCTATTTCGAGGAGGGCTACAGCGGCGACCATCTGCTGGGCAGTTATTTCAATCATCTCTACGACTACCTGCCGATTCAGCATGACCAGTTTTTCAAGGGGATGATTACCCGCGGCGGTGCGATGATTACAGCCGTGGACTGGCTGTACACACGCATCCGAATTGACGGAGAGCCGCTGGACCTTGCCATCTCGCGTGTGAGCGGCTTCCGGCGGATTCTGGATATGAAGACGCTGGTCTATACGCGGGAGTTTGTCTGGCATCTGTCGTCCGGCCGGCAGGTTCAGATAACGTTTACGCGTTTTCTGAGTCTGGACATAACGAAAATGGGCTGCCAGCGGATTGTTTTGAAACCGCTGAATTTTTCGGGACAGGCCGAGGTTGTGCTCGGGCTTGATTTTAATCCCCGCTATGAAATTGCATCCGGCTGGACGCAGACGCAGACGACCGGTTCGGCGGATTCGGCGAAAGGGGAGAATTTCTGGCGGGAGGTCCGGAAGGATTCGGACGAGGCGGGGTGCCGGATTCTGGCCCAAACCAAGGGAACGGGTTTTCCGCTGTTTTCCGGCTTTCGGATGCGAACGGGGCGGCCGGTTTGTCCGCGGGTGCAGAGCCGGGAGAAGTTTATCGGCCTTGAATTTTCTCTGCCGCTGGAGGAAAACCAGCCGGCCTGGATTGAAAAAATCGCTGTCAATCACTGGGAAAAGAACAGCGATGCCGAGGCAGTGTGGAAGCAGGGGTGTGCTCTGGCTGCCAAATACACAGACGTAACGTTTGAGGAAGCCCGCCGGCGGCATGCGGCGTTTCTGGAGCGGGTTTGGGACCGTTTCGGGATTGATATCGAGGGGGATGACGAGACGCTGCAGGGGGTGCGGTTTTCCATCCTGTCTTGCTATCAGACCTATCACGGAGAGAATCCGCGGCTGAATCCGCTGTGCAAGGGGATGACGGGGGAGGTGTATTTCGGCTGGGCGTTCTGGGATACGGAAATCTACTGCCATCGGTTTCATTTGTTTGCCAATCCTCAGGCGGCGAAGAATCTTCTGATGTATCGCTACCACACCCTGCCGGAGGCGCTTCGGCGGGCAAGGGACCTGGATTGCCGGGGGGCACGCTATCCGTTCGCTACGGTTTCGGGGTACGAGGACTCGGGGACCTGGCAGCATGTGGATTTGGAGCATCATATCAGCGGGGCGGTCGGGTATGCGATTTGGCAGTATGTTCATGTGACCGGCGACAAGGAGTTTCTGTATCGGGAAGGCATCGAGATGCTGCTTCAGATATCCCGATTTTTTGCCAGTGCGGGGGATTGGAGTCCTTTGAACGGGGATTTCGGTCTGTATGGGGTGATGGGGCCGGATGAGTTTCATATGATGGTTAACCACAACTTCTACACCAATTACCTGGCCAAGAAGATTTTCCTCTATACGCTGGAGGTGCTGGAGGAGATGAAGCGCGAAGCGCCGGACCGATATGAGGCCGTTGTTCAGAAGGTGGGGCTGGAGGCGGGCGAACCGGAGGACTGGAGACGGATGGCTGAAAAGATGCGGATTCATCAGGACCCCAGGACGGGCGTTTTTGAGCAGCACGCCGGCTACTTTGACCTGCCGCATGTGGAGGTGGATAAGATTCCGATGAGCGAGATTCCCATTTACAAGAACTGGGCGTATATCCGCATCTTTCGGAAAAATATGATTAAGCAGCCGGATGTGCTGAATCATATGTTCTTCTTCAGTGAGGATTTTACACCGGCCCAGAAGCGGGCGAATTATGAGTTTTACGAAGCGCGGACGATTCACGAGTCGTCTTTGTCGCCGTCGCTGCATTCGATTTTGGCGCTGGAATTGGGAAAGGCCGAGGAGGGCTATGCGTTTTTCACGTATGCGGCCCGGCTGGACCTGGACAACTACAACCGCAATACGGAGCAGGGGCTTCATGCCACGTCGGCGGCGGGGGTGTGGGCGAATCTGGTTTGCGGATACGGCGGGATGCGCAGCGACGGTGCGGTGCTGTCGTTTCGGCCGCAGATTGCCGCGGCCTGGAGGCGGTACCGATTCCAGGTGCATTATCGGGGGCGTCTGATTGAAGCGGACGTGGACAGGACGCAGGCGAGGTTTCGGCTGAAAGAAGGCGACCCTGTGGAGATTAAGATTTATGATCGGGTGTATCGGATTGATTCGGCCGGCGTGCGAGTGCCTTTGAGGTCTGAGCCGGCGGAAGAAAGGAGATGAGCGATGAGACTTTTTCGGTGGATTGTGCCGGCGGCAATAGCGGCAATCGGCTTTGCAGATGCGTTTGCGTTTTCCCCGTATGAGAACTATCTGCTGTCGGGGAGACCTACCTTTGCGGGGCTGCTGGCGCGTGCCAGGGCGGGGCGGGAGGCCCAGCTGGCCGAGGGACTGTTGAAGGTCTGCACGGACAGGGAGAATGTCCGGATGCTGCGGGCGGGGATTTCGAATCCGGCGGCGTTTCGGCGGCAGATTCAGGGCGAAACCTGGTTTCTGGTGGTGTTTCAGTATGCAGGCGGAAAACCCTATCTGACGGCGGCGGAGGCCTTTGAGAGCATCACGCCGGAGCTGAAGGAGCTGATTGAGCCCCATCCGCGGGCGGTGCGGTACGGGCGGTGCTGGCTGCAGGCGGAATGGATTAATTATATCCGAGGGCTGAATGTGGAGGGGACTCCGTCGCAGGTTCTTTCGATGGTGACGACGATTCGGCCGGACAAGGAAGCGGAATACCGCAGTCTGCACCAGACCGTCTGGCCGGGGGTGGTGGACCAGATGATTCGGGGGAACAATCGAAACTTCTGCATCTTTCTGGCGGAAATCGGGGATACGCTGTATGAGTTTTTCTATCTGGAGTATATGGGGACTGATTTTGCCAAGGATGACCGGATGAACCAGCAGGACCCGGTCAATCAGCGGTGGTGGGCCCAGACGGGTCCCTGTCAGAAGCCGCTGCCGGGGGAAAAGGAGATTTGGGCACCGATGATGCCGATAGCCGATTCAGCGGCCCCAAAGGAGTCCAAAAATGGCTGAGCCGGCGTGGATTTTGGCGGCCGGAGTTGTGATGCGTCCGCTGGATATGTGGGTGTTCGGAGGGTATTTGGCGGCGCTGCTGGCCATCGGCGGTTTTGTGAGTTATCGGCGCCGCCGGAGTGAGGATTTGTTTCTGGGGGACCGGTCGATGGGGTGGGGGAATGTGGGCTTGAGCATCTTCGGCACGAACATCGGCCCAACGTTTTTAATCGCCACGTGCGGCGCCGGCTATACGACGGGGATGGTGACGGCCAATTTTGAATGGATGGCGTGGGTCTTTCTGTTTCTGCTGGGCACGGTTTTTCTGCCGTTTTACCTGCACACGAAAATCTCCACGATGCCGGAGTTTCTGAAGAAGCGTTTCGGGCCGGGCTGCTATACCTTTATGACGTTTTACTCCCTGCTGGGGATTGTTGTGTTATGGATTGGGGGGACGCTGTTTGCCGGCGGGGCGCTGTTGTCGCAGTTTCTGGGGTGGGACCTGATGCCCTGTGTGTGGCTGCTGGCGGCTGTATCGGCCAGTTTCACAATTGCCGGCGGGCTGGCGGCGGTGATGGTGACGGATTCATTTCAATCCGTTCTGATGATTGTCGGAGCGGCACTTTTGACTGTTATTGCGGCAAACCGGCTGGAGTCCTTTGCTGCACTGACACAGATTCGATGCAGTTCTGTGCCGGCGGAGCTGACATGGAAGCTGCTGCATCCGGCCGGTGCAGACAATCCCTGGTATGCGTTTGTGCTCGGGTATCCGGTTTTGTCGCTGTGGTTCTGGTGTTCGGACCAGACGATTGTGCAGCGGGCTCTGGGGGCGCGGGATTTAAAGCAAAGCCAGGGGGGTACGTTGTTTGCGGCGTTTCTGAAAATCCTCCCGCCGTTTCTGTTTCTGCTACCGGGGATTCTGGCGGCAAGGCTGCTGCCGGGGATACCGGATGACAAGCAGGTGTTTCTGAGGATGGTCAGCACCTTTCTGCCGAGCGGTCTGGTTGGATTGATGATTTCGGTTTTGGTGGCCGCCGTGATTTCGACGCTGGATTCGGGGCTCAATTCCTTCAGCACGATTTTTACGCTGGATATCTACAAACGCTGGATTGCGCCGACGGCGTCGGAGCATCGGACCAAGCAGGTGGGCCGCATCACTACATTTGCGGCGGCGCTGCTGGCGGTCGGAATTGCCTGGTTTCTGAGCCGGGTGGAGGGAACGAATCTGTTTAATCTGTTTCAGGGGATTATTGGGTATATGGCTCCGCCGGTGGCGGCGGTTTTTGTGCTGGGGATTTTCTGGAGGCGTTCGACGGCGAAGGCGGCCCTGCTGACCCTGATGGTCGGCTCGGCGGTTTCCCTGACTATCGGGATCTGCGATATTACCAGCATTTTTGCTAACGAGAAAGGGGAGGATATTTTCCCGCACTTTCTTCTGCTGTCGTTTTATTTGTTCGTCGGAATCGGGCTTTTTATGATGCTGGTTTCTCTTCTTACGCGGCACAGTGCTTCGGAAACGCCGCTGCCGACGCTGCACCAGACGTATCGGGAAAATCCGGGTTTGGGACTGCCCGGTTTTCTTGGATGGGGAGTTCTGGCGGCGGTGATGGTTGGTTTGTATCTGTTCTTTCAGTTCGGGATGGGCGCACAATGAGCCAGCAAAACAAAAGAGCGGCGTTTGGGTGGGTGCAAGCCGGCGTTCTGGGGTTTCTGACGGTGATTCTGGGGGCCGGCTGTGCCGTTGTGCCGACGTCGGGGCCGACGGAGTTTTATGTTGCGCCGGATGGGGATGACCGAGCGGACGGGACGGCGGAGCGGCCGTGGCGGACACTGGAGCAGGCGAGGGACCGGATTCGACAGCTTAACAAAACGATGCAGCAGGATATTGTCGTCTATCTTCGCGGCGGGCTGTATCCGCTGGAGAAGCCCTTTGTGCTGGGGCCCAGCGATTCGGGTACGAACGGGCACTGGATTTGCTATCGGGCGTATCCGGGGGAAAAGCCGGTCTTAAGCGGAGCGGTTCGGGTGACGGGCTGGCAGCGGCATGAAGGCGATATCTGGAAGGCGCCGCTGGTGCGGGACCGAAAGCTTCGGGCTTTGTATGTCAACGGCAAAAGGGCCGTCATGGCCCGAAAGACCGAGGGGGTAGTTGCTCAGGGCGGGTACGGAACATTCGTCATTACCGGCCGGGAGCCGTGGGCGTCCGCATCCGGGTCTCACCCTGCCGGGATTCGATTTCGGGCGGAGGATGTCGGCGTCTATAAAAATCCTTACAATGTCGAGCTGGTTCAGACGAATGTCTGGAGCGAGCCGATTGTGTGCGTCAGCCGGATGTTTGCCGAAGACGGCCATACAGTCGCTGTGCTTCAGCAGCCGTATGGGGCGATTGCAATGAATATGAGCTGGGTGCCGTTTCGGGCTGTCCCACGTCCCGACCGTCCTATTTATATTCGCAATGCGTTTGAGCTGCTGGATGAGCCGGGGGAGTTTTACTTCGACCAGCAGGAGCAGATGCTGTACTATTATTCCCGCGGAGAGGATATGACGACGGCGGAGGTGTATGCCCCGGCTGTTGAGGGACTTGTCCGCATTCAGGGCGAGGGCGTTTCCCGTCGCGTGCAGAATGTTGAGTTTTACGGGCTGACGTTTGCGTATGATGATTACCTGCTGTCTTCTCTGGGGGACTCCCGCGGGTGGGTGAGCGTGCAAAGCTTGAGTCAGTTTACGCGGTATATTCCGGAGGGCAACTGGCATCGCAATCATTACAACGACATTACGATTCCCAAAGGGACGGTCAACGTGTGCAATGCGGAGCGGATCCGGTTTGAGCGGAATCGCTTTGAGCATCTGGGCAGTGCGGCGGCCCTGAGTTTTGAAAATGATGTGTCGGACGCCGAGGCGGTCGGCAACACCTTTCTTGACCTGATGGGGACTTCGATTAATGTCGGACATCCTCAGCATTACCAAATCGGGGATGGGGAGCAGTTTCCGCCGGGCGTCGAGGAAGTCTGCAAAAATATTCTGATTGCCAACAACTATGTTCGGGATGTGTGTCTGGACTTTCGGCAGGTGGAGGGGATGACCGGCTTTTTTGTCCAGAATGTCAAGATTGTTCACAATGAAATCCGTGATACGCCGTATGGGGGTCTGGCGCTGGGGTGGTGGTGGGGCAATGCCGGGATTCCCGCTTCGACGACAGCCAAAGAGAATAAGATTCTGTACAACCGGATCGGCCGTACGCATCGGGCACTTCGCGACGGCGGGATTCTTTATGTGCTGGGAGAACAGCCCGGTTCGGAGATAGCCTTTAATTACCTGTATGACGGGCCTCGGTGCATTTATCCGGATGACGGGTCGGCATACTGGAGGATTTATCAGAATGTGATTCTCAACAGGCCCGGTTTTTCGGATGATCGGGAGGGATTGTGGCTGCATATCTGGACGCCGGCCTGCCGGGATATGGAGATTGACCGCAACTATGTGAAGGCGGACCGTTTTCGCTGTGAAGGGACGCGCTGTACGATTACGCGAACGATTGTGGAACCGGAAACGCCGCCCTGGTCTCCGGAGGCCCAGGCGATTGCGGATGCCGCCGGACTGGAGGCCGCCTATCAGGATATCCGGCCGTCTTCAGAAAAGGATGAATCGAGACGTTAGACTATGAAACCGCTTTGGAAGACGAATTGGCCCAAGACCCGTCAGCATTTTCTGGACTGGTGGGCGGGCCGCGGGCTGGTGCTGGGAAGCTGGGGTACGGGGCTTGACGGTGACGGCCCGCCTCACGAGGATGTTCCTCCGCCCGCGGCGGCGGCCGATGCGGAACAGTACCATACGGACCCGAATCGGGTTGCGGAACGGATTCATTATGAAATGGCGCACAAGGTCTGGCCGGCGGATATGCTGCCGGCGGCCTGGCCGGATATCGGCACGGTGACGCTGGCGCCTTTTCTGGGGGCAATCCCAAAGTACGAAAAGGAGAACATCTGGTATCATCCGTGCATTGCCGACCCGGAAACCCATCCGCCGCTTCGGTACAATCCGGATGCCCCTTACAGCCGGATGCTGAAGGCGGTCCTTCGCGCAACGGTCGCCCGCAGCGGAGGGCATTATTTTGTAGGGATGCCTGCAATCATTTCCAACCTGGATGTGCTGGCGGCGGTGCGCGGGACGGAAAATCTGCTGGTGGATATGCTCGAGCGTCCGGCGTGGGTTCATCAGAAGCTGCAGGAGATTGAAACGGCGTACCGGCAGGTGTTTGATGAGCTGTATGAAATTCTCAAAGACGAAGACGGGAGCATGGCCTTCGGCTATTTTATGCTGTGGGGGCCGGGGAAAACGGGGCTGCTTCAGTGCGATACAGCGGTGATGATTTCGCCGAAGATGTTTGACGAGTTTGTTGTGCCGTATCTGAAGCAGTCCGTGGAGTTTCTGGATTATTCGATGTTTCATGTGGACGGGCATCAGTGTCTGGCGTGTGTGGATTCGCTGCTGGCCATTGAGGGGCTGAAGGCGATTGAATGGACGCCGGACCCGCAGGTGCCGCCGGGGGGCTCGCCGCACTGGTATGACCTGTACAAAAAAATCCTCCGGGCGGGCAAGGCCGTGTGGGCGGCCAATCTGGATGCGGAGGAGGTAATACCGCTGCTGGATGCCGTCGGGCCCAAGGGAGTGTATCTGACGGTGACCACCGCCGGCGGCAAGCCCATTACGGCTCGTCAGATGGAAGAACTTGCCGACAAGATAGAACCCTACCGCACCTGAAGGAGCGCGCTTACATTCGTCCCGGCGGAATACCGACGTCGCGCGGCGGCACTTTTGTTTCGGCAGGAATAACGCCGAGAATCAAATAGCTGCCCGGGCTGCGCGGGTCGAAGGTGATTTCGCCGGCCGGGAAGGTGAAGATGTGGATATTGACGCCGGGCGTTTGTTCAATTTGCAGGGCGTTCTGCAGGGTGCATTCGACACCGCCGTATTTGGCGGCCTGACTGTCGAGGTCCGGATTGGGCGGTTTGGCCCAGATGGACCGGTCTTCCTTGAAATAACCGACAAGAATCTGCACGGGTGTTTGGGTTTTCAGGCGGATGGGACTGAGCTGCCCGTTTTTGCCGGCCGTATGGGACAGTCGGATGCCGGTGAGGCCTTCGAGTTCCTGTGCCAGCTGGAGGATGCGGTAGTCGCGGTCGAGGAAGGGTTTGGCGCCGACACGCACTTCGTACGTTTGACAATCTTTGCTGAGGAGTTCAAAGGGGACGCTCTGAAGACGGGGGATGCTTTGAACGGTCTGCGGTTTGCCGTCGGACAGTTCGGCCAGGCGTGCCCGAAACTCCTCCAGTTCCTTCTCGTAGAGCGGCAGCATATGCTCCCAGTGATAGTAGTAGGGGATGTCGCCTTTCATTCCCCGGATGGGGATGCGGCGGTGGCCTGTTTGAAGACTGTTGGCGTAGCGGTAGAATCGGCTGGTCCGCTCCGTCAGGGCCCGGTAGAATTCGAGACTTTTTTGGAGGTGTTCTTCGGCTTTGCGCATGCGGTCCGGATTGCGGCTGTAGTTGTAATCGAGGACCAGCAGAGCCGCCCGGACCTTTTCGGCATAGAAGCGGCTCATCAGGTCGATGCAGGCGATGTCATTTCGAAGCCGTTCGAACTCCTCCTGATTACGGGTGACGGAGGGAGCCGCCTTTTCAATCGCCTGCACGGCTGCTTCGGAGCGGCGGACGGCTTCTTCGATGACTGTGACGGGGGTTTCGCCTTCGTGGGGTTCGCCGGCCCATTCTTTTCGGGCATATTCGTCCAGCCGTTCGCCGGGCGGGGCAAACCATTCCCACAAGCCGCTGACGGGATTATAGGGAGTGGGGTTGACCAGCTGATCGAGGAACATCCCCAGCGAGAGGGTCTGGCGGTTGCCTTCGGTGATGCCGAAGCGTCGGAGCAGCAGGGGAGCACAGTATCCGGATTCATTGTAGGCCGTCAGGATGCATTCGGCCGCCTCAGGGGTTCCGTAGCAGTCGGTCAGCCGCCGGAGCCAGTACTGCCGGTCCTGCTGCGGGTCTCGGTCCATCCGCCATAGGTAGCGGGCCCATGCCTCAAACCAAATCCAGTCCCGCTGAATCTGTTTGAGATACGGGTTGGTTTTGTCGGGGGAATGAGGCCAGTCCCAGTAAGTCAGGGGGTAGAGATGCACGCCCTGCGCCCCCAGGCGCTGTCGGCAGGCCAGCACGCAGCGGCGGATAAAATCTGTTGCTCCATAGCGGAAGGGCTCCAGGTTGGAAAGCAGATGGATGTTGACCACATGGGCGGACCCGAGACGGCTCATATCCAGATGCACCTGCTGCCAGCGTCCGCGCGGCTCGTAGGTGGTGAGGGATTCGCCGTTGTACTTGGCCATGGTATAGAGATTTGTGTAGTGTTTTAAGGCGGACTCCATCAGCTGCTGGACGTTTCCGACGGCATGGGCCCGGATGATAATCGGGGGTTCTTCGGTTTGGCCGAGGGCGGCCATGGCGTCTTTGACGGCGGGGATGATGGTTTCATTCAGCCAGGCCTCCTGGTTTTCCTGTCCGCGCAGGGCCTCACCCAGACAGACCAGCAGTCCCACATGGGGGTAGGTTTTGATGAACTGGGTGATGGATTTGCGGTTGTAGTCGGCAGTCAGCGGGGTGGGGGCGGCGTGCTGGGTGGGGATGTTGTGGTGTTCGGCAAAGGGTTTGGAGACGAAGATGTTGTAGAACATCTGGATGACCCAGATGCCGCGTTTGTCCGCTTCCTCCGTCAGGAAACGGTACATCTCTGCGTTGCGCTGATAGACTTCTTCGGAAACCTCGAGGGCATAGGGATAGTCCTCGAGCTTGACCAGGGAGGCGAAGGGATGGCCGTTCCACAGGTATAGGGTGTTCATCCGGTTGTCCACGAGGAAATCGAGAAACTCCAGCCACTGGTTCTTGTCGTAAAAGAAGGGGAAGTTGTCCGGGGTGTAGGGATATTCATAGGTTTCCCGGCCCGGCAGGAGATAGGTCAGCTGCATTCCGATGCAGGGGCCGCGGAGGCGGAAGTCGGGTGCATCGGTGATGTCGAGGGTTTGCGGCCATCGGCCGGCTTCTTTGACTCGGTCGATGAGCTCGAGGGCTCCATAGAGGGCTCCGGAATCGCCGAAGCCGTGAATGCGGTACGTTCCCCGCTCATCGCGGTAAAGACGAAAGCCTTCGGGAGATTTGCCGCCTTCGATTTTGTTCAGTTTGTCGCTGGACAGAAGAATGCGGGCGGGACCGAATCGGCTCAGTGTTTCCTGCAGCCGCCGGGAGGCGTACAGAAGCCGGGGGGAGGGCTGTCCCGTGATTTCGATGGACAAAGCGGCGGTCTTTTCCTGTCCAAGGGGGGCTTGTGTTTCCGCGGCAAGGACTGCCGCAGCACTTATCACCAACCCGATTGCTGCCGTAAGAAACTGCTGCTTCATGGTCTATGCCCCTGTTCGTGTTGTCTGCTGCTGCCGCCGTCCGGAGAATTCAGGAGCCCTCCGCAAGTCGATGGGATTCGCGGTATTCTCGGGGCGTACAGTGACAGAGTTCTTTAAAGGAGGTATTGAAACGGCTCAGCGAGTTGAAGCCGGATTCGAAAGCGATGTCCAGTACTTTTTTGTTGGTTGTAACCAGCAGACGCTGGGCGTGCTGGACGCGGTGCTGGATGATGAAGGTATTCATCGTAACGCCGAAGGTTTTTTTGAAGGCATAGGCCGCATAGTCCGGATGCAGACCGACGGCGGCGGCGATGTCCGCCAGATGAATCGGTTCGGTATAGTGCTGGGCGATAAATCGGGCCATCGTTTCGATTTTGCTGAAATTCTGCGTGCCGACGTGCCGCAGCGAGCTTTTGGAGGGGGACGCGTCAGCCGGCTCTTTGCAGTTGTCCAGGTTCATGGCCATCCGCAGCAGACGGGCCTTGATTTCCAGCAGGACGATTTCCCGGGTGGCGGCGGCATTCTGATTGATGTCCTCAAACCATTGTTCGAACAGATGTTTGTCGGGGACCCGGCTGGACGGTTCGGGCTCCTGGAGGATTTGTCCGTTCAGAACCTGCGAGGCAAATTTTTCCGGCATTCCCCAGCTGAGCATCCAGGGCAGCGGAATCGTAATCACATAGTACGATTTGAGTTTTGAAAAATCGACGATTTGATGGGGCACGGCCGCCCAGAAGAGAGCGAGGGTTCCGCCGCGGATGGTGACGCGTTCCCCCCAGAACAGATAAGTGAGGGTTCCTTTTTCAAAAAAATTGATTTCGATTTCGGAATGCTTGTCGGGGCGGCTCATCAACATGGGTTCCCACATTTCACAGGTGAACCCGTACGGCGTGAACTCTTTCCGGTTTGGGTTGAAGTGTTTCATGGACCTAAATATATGGTAAGTTATTTCGAAAATCAAGGAGGAATCTGCCGGATTTCAATTTTACGATAGAAATCAGTACAAGCGAAAACAGGTGAGAAGAGAAATCAGCGGAGGCCCAAAAAACCCCTGTGAAAGGGGAAAAGGGATGTTCCGTTTTTACAAGGTACTATGTACGCAGATGACAGAAAACAAACAGCCGGACAGAAGAATCGATGTTGGCTGAATCTTCTGCTCTTCTTTCCATTTTTGGGGTCCGGAGGGTCTTGTTCTCTTGTGTCCGCATTGATTCGATCAGAGAAGGGCTCGGCAGTCTGAAGGATGCGCTATGAAAATCATGCAAAAGAAAATCACCTTTGGGGTTCTTGTAGGGACTCGGAATATTTTTAATGCCGAATTGGCCATAGAGCAGCGGAAAAAGGTGCTTTCGGTGCTTCAGGAGCTGGGGTACGGAGCCGTGATACCGGATGCGAAGGCGACGAAGGCCGGAGCGATTGAGACGCGGGCGGATGCCAAGATTTGCGGGGAGCTGTTTAAGGCCCGGCGGGATGACATTGACGGGATTCTTGTCATCCTGCCCAATTTCGGGGATGAATTGGGGGTTGCAGAAACCCTGAAACTGGCGGACTTGAAGGTGCCGGTTTTGGTCCAGGCATGCAATGATGAAATAGACAAAGTGGATGTAAAAAGCCGGCGGGACGCTTTTTGCGGCAAGATTTCGGTCTGCAACAATCTGTACCAGTATCAGATTCCGTTTACGGACACCACGGAGCATACGTGCGATATTGACAGCGATGTTTTCAGGAAGGATCTGCGTTTTTTTGCCGCGGTGTGTCGGGTGGTTAAAGGGCTTCGAACGCTGCGGGTCGGGGCGTTCGGGACGCGTCCGTGGGCGTTTCAGACGGTTCGCTTCAGTGAAAAAATCCTGCAGGCGGCGGGCATTACAGTGGTTCCTGTGGATTTATCAGAGGTAATTGCGCGGGCTCAGAAACTGGATTCGCTGTCTGCGGCGGTCCAGACCAAACTGACAGCCATCCGGAAATATGGGCGGATTCCGGCGGATGTGGGGGCCGAGAGTGTGCTTCGGCAGGCGAAGTTGTCGGTGGTGTTCGAGGAGCTGATGGAGGAGTATGAACTGGATGCCAGTGCGATTCAGTGCTGGAGCTCCATTGAAAATCACTATGGGTGTGCGACGTGTCTGTCGATGTCGATGATGGGCCAGCGGCATCTTCCCAGCGCCTGTGAAACGGATGTAACGGGAGCGGTTTCGATGGCGGCCCTGCTGCTGGCAAGCGGTTCGGTTCCGGCCCTGCTGGACTGGAACAACAATTTCGGTCAGGAGCGGGATAAATGCGTCTGCACGCACTGCAGCAATTATCCCAAGTCGTTTATGGGAAATGAGGTTGAAATCTCCAAGCTGGATGTGCTGGGGACCGTGCTGGACCGCGAACGGTGTTTCGGGGCCGTCAAGGGCAAAGTGGCCCCGGGACCGATGACGTATTTCCGAATTTCCACAGATGATGTGAAGGGCCGAATCAAGTCTTATCTGGGAGAGGGGCGGTTTACCGACGATTCGTTCGGGATGGACGGGGGCATTGCGGTCTGTCAGGTGGACAACCTGAGAGCCCTGCTGAGGCATATCTGCCAAAACGGGTTTGAGCATCATGTGGCAATGGCGCGGTCTCATTGTGCACAGGTTCTCCAGGAGGCGGTTTCCAAGTATTTGGGCTGGGATTTGTATTATCACCGGTAAAGGCAAGCCGGAGGGAATTTCGAATTTGCGGAAGAACGGTCAAAAGGCAATCAGAGGTGCGGCAGCGGCCCTGCTGATTTGGTTTGGGGGAATCAGTGGGTGGGGACAGCCCGTCACCGTGGAGCAGTGGGGCGTCTTTGAGGTGTCGTTTGCGGGGCCTGCCGAAGGGAATCCCTTTGCGGATGTGGAGCTGACGGCAGCCTTTCGGCAGGGGGACAAGACGCTGACGGTTTCGGGCTTTTACGACGGGGACGGGGTGTACCGCATTCGGTTCAGTCCTCCTGCAACAGGAGAGTGGACCTATACGACACAGAGCAATCGGCCGGAACTGGCGGGGAAAACAGGCACGCTGAAGGCCGTTGAGCCGAGCAAGGGCAATCACGGGCCGGTCCGGGTTGCCCACACGTTTCATTTTGCCTATGCGGACGGGACACCCTATCGGCCGATTGGAACGACTTGTTATGCCTGGATTCATCAGCCGCCGGAGCTTCAGGAGCAGACGCTAAAGACGCTGGCGGAATCGCCTTTCAATAAAATCCGCTTCTGCGTATTTCCCAAATGGTATGCCTACAATCGAAGTGAGCCGCTCTTGTATCCGTTTGAAGGCACGCCGCCGTCCCGGTGGGATTTTGCGCGGTTCAATCCAGCCTTTTTCCGTCATCTGGAAAAACGGATTCAGCAGCTCAGTGAAATGGGGATTGAGGCGGACCTGATTCTGTTTCATCCGTACGATCAAGGGCATTGGGGATTTGACCGAATGCCGAAGGAGGCGGATGACCGCTATCTTCGATATGTGGTTGCACGGCTGGCGGCCTTTCGAAATGTGTGGTGGTCGATGGCCAATGAGTTTGATTTTATGAAGGAAAAGACCCCGGAAGACTGGGACCGCTTTTTCCAGATTGTGCAGCGCTGCGACCCGTACGAGCATCTGCGTTCCATTCACAACGGCACGGTTCTGTATAATCATACAAAACCCTGGGTGACGCATGCGAGCATCCAGAACGGCTCGGCGGTGGAGGACTTCGGGCGGGCGGTTCTGTATCGGGATGTCTATGTCAAGCCGATTGTGTTTGATGAAGTGAAATACGAGGGCAATCTGCCGCAGCGATGGGGAAATCTTTCGGCGGAGGAAATGGTTCACCGGTTTTGGGAGGGGACCATTGCGGGCACCTATGTCGGGCACGGCGAGACGTATTTGGAGCCGAATGACGTTATCTGGTGGGCCAAAGGGGGTGTTCTGCGGGGGCAGAGCCCGTCGCGGATTGCTTTTCTTCGCCGGATTCTGGAAGAAGGGCCCGCGGAAGGTCTGGAACCGATTGACAAATGGCAGAACTATCCGTTTGCGGGCAAACGCGGGGAATACTATCTGGGGTATTTCGGCCGTCAGCCGCTTTCGGAATGGCCGTTTGAATTGTACCGGGCGGGGCTTTCGGATGGAATGAAGTTTCGGGCGGAGGTGATTGATACGTGGAATATGACGATTACGCCGGCGGACGGCGTCTTTGAAATCAGGAAACGAGATAACTATACGTTTGTGGACAAAGAGGGGCGTTCGATTACGCTGCCGGGAAGGCCTTATATGGCGATTCGCATTCGCCGGATTGAATGAATATGCCGTGCTCCAAGCAGAGAACGATTGAAAAGGCGAACGATGCGGCCCTGGATTTGCTGCTGCACAGAAAATCCATTGAGTATCGCATTCGGCTGCTCGGGTATATCAGGAAAGCGCAGGCCGGCCATACGGGCGGCAGTCTGTCGTGTGTGGATATTCTGAATGTTTTGTACAATTGCGTGCTGAATGTTTCTCCGGAGACGGCGGACGACCCCCGGCGGGACCGCTATATCCAGAGCAAAGGACACTCGGTCGAGGCCTTGTATGTGGTTCTGGCGGACCGGGGTTTTTTCCCGGAGTCGGATTTGGAAACACTCTGTCGGTTTCGGTCGCCGTATGTCGGACATCCGACGAGGAAGATTCGGGGGATTGAGCACAATACGGGGGCCCTCGGGCACGGGCTGGCTTTCGGTGCGGGAGCGGCCCTGGCCGGCAAAATGGATAGACTGGGCTATCGTGTTTTTGTCCTGCTGGGGGATGGGGAACTGGCCGAAGGGTCGAACTGGGAGTCGATGATGACGGCGGCCCACTACGGGCTGGACAATCTGACGGCGATTGTGGACCGCAATCAGCTGCAGATTACCGGCCGGACGGAGGAGGTTTGTGCGCTGGAAAGTCTTGTGGATAAGTTTACTGCGTTCGGCTGGTCGGTGCGGGAGGTGGACGGGCACAATGTCAGGGCCCTGCGGGAGGTTTTGTGTGCGGTGCCTTTCGAGGTCGGCAGACCCAGTGCGGTGATTGCCCATACCGTCAAAGGCAAGGGCGTCAGTTTTATGGAACACGATGTCAAATGGCATCACGGCGTCCCCAGTGATGAGGAGTACCAGAGGGCGATAGAGGAACTGAGGGCGCAGCTTGAGGAGGCGGAACGATGAGCGGCGCTGCAGCGATGGAAACGGCAAAGGCCAATCTGGATGTGTTCTCCGAGACGCTGCTGGCTTTGGCCAGGAGCAACCGGAACATTCTGGTTGTGACCAGTGATTCCCGCGGCTCCGGCCGACTGGTGCCGTTTGCCAAAGCCCTGCCCGAACAGATTATTGAGGTCGGGATAGCCGAACAGAATCTGGTGGGAATAGCGGCGGGGCTGGCCTCGGCCGGCAAGATTGTCTTTGCCGTCTCTCCGGGCAGTTTTCTGACGGCGCGTTCGCTGGAGCAAATCAAGAACGATGTCTGTTATTCCGACCATCCGGTCAAGCTGGTCGGCATCAGTTCCGGGGTCAGTTACGGAGCCCTCGGCTCGACCCATCATTCGCTGCATGATTTGGCGGTGCTGCGGGCGATTCCGAACTGCACGGTTGTTGTGCCTGCGGACAATTTTGAAACGGCCGAGGCGGTCAAGGCGGCCGCCGAAATGACGCACCCGGTCTTTCTTCGTTTCGGCAAACGGCCGATGCCGCCTCTGCATCGGCCCGGAACGACGTTTACAGTAGGCAAATCACTGCTGGTTCGTGAAGGAAATGACCTTGCTTTTATTGCAACGGGAGAGACGGTCGTTCAGGCGGCGGGGGCTTGCGACCTTCTGGCTCAGGAAGGCATTTCGGCCCGTTTGCTCAGTATGCACACGGTCAAACCGCTGGACGAGGAGGCGGTTCTGCAGGCCGCGCAGGAGTGCGGAGCGGTGATTACGGTGGAAGAGCACAGCTGTGCCGGCGGGCTGGGAGAGGCGTGTGCGGCCGTTCTGATGCAGGCCGGTGTGTCGGTTCCTTTTCGAATCGTCGGTTTTCCGGATGAAGAGACGGTTTCCGGCAGTCAGCTGGACATCATGGCCTATTACGGGATTTCGCCGGAGGGGCTTGCCGAAACCGCCAGAACCCTGTTGAACAGGAAACGGTTATGAAAAAGGACTATCTGTTGGCGATTGACCAGGGCACCAGCGCTACCAAGGCGGTCGTCTTTGATACAGACGGCCGGATTGCGGCCAAAGGGTCTGAACCGCTGGGCTCTTCGTATCCCCGGCCGGGTTTTGTGGAGCAGGACCCGCTGGAAATCTACCGAAATGTCCTGGCCGCCGTACAGTCCTGTCTGGCTCAGTTTCGCGCAGAGGTCTGTTCGGATTTGAGCCGGATTCGCACGTGCGGCATATCCAACCAGCGGGAGACGTTCTGTTTGTGGGATGCGCAGGGTCGGCCGCTGTGCCCGGCGGTTGTCTGGCAGTGCAAGCGTTCGGCGGAGATTTGCAGCCGGATTCGAGGCTCGTCTTTGGAGCAGGAAATCATCCGTCGGACCGGTCTGATTGCAGACCCTTATTTTTCGGGAACCAAGCTGGTTTGGCTGATGGAGAATCGTCCGGATATTCGAACGGCTGTTCAGGGCGGCCGGGCCTTTTTCGGGACGGTCGATACATGGCTTCTGTATAAGCTGACGGGGGGCCGAAGCTACTGCACGGACTATACGAATGCCTCTCGGACGCTCTTTTTCGATATTGACCGCTTATGCTGGGACCCGTATTTGCTGGGCCAGTTTCATCTGACGGGGCTGAAGCTGCCGGAGGTTCGGCCGTCCTCGTTTGCTTTCGGTCAAACGGACTTTGAGGGGCTGCTGCCGGCTCCAATCGGCATTCATGCGATGGTCGGCGACTCGCATGCAGCGGCTTTTGGGGAGCGATGTTTTACGGCGGGAACGGCCAAGGCCACGCTGGGGACCGGCTGCTCCATCCTGCTGAATACCGGAAGCCGCCGTGTCCCGTCATCCGATGGGATGATGAGCACGATTTGCTGGAGCACAGGCGAGCGGGTGGATTATGCCCTGGAGGGAATCATTGTGTCCTGCGGTGCGACGATTCAGTGGCTCCGGGACAATCTGGGGCTGCTTCGGGAAAGCGAAGAGAGCGAAGCGATGGCCCGGTCGGTTCCAAACAGCGGCGGGGTGTATCTGATTCCGGCGTTCAGCGGACTGGGGGCTCCGTACTGGAATATGGACGTAAGAGCTGCGATTACGGGATTGACGCTCGGCAGCACGAAGAATCATCTGGTTCGTGCGGCCCTTGAATCCATTCCGTACCAGATTCAGGATGTCATCGCGGCGATGGAGCAGTGCAGCGGGCTTTCGCTGGCGCAGCTGCGGGTGGACGGAGGCATCAGTAAAAATCGGTTTATTCTGCAGTTTTTGGCGGACCTGCTCGGCAAGGACGTCATCAATATCGGGTTTCAGGATGTCTCGGCCTTTGGTGCGGCCTGTCTGGCGGGTCTGGGGGCGGGGATTTTTGAGGACCTGGAACGCCTGCCGCAGCAGACGCTGGGGGAGGTGCGGTATCAGGCACGCGCCGACACGTCCGAGGTCCAAACGAGTTATCAGGGATGGCTTCTGGAGGTGGAGCGTCTGAACCGAGCGGCGGCGGTGCGCAAAACCGACCGGGAGAGCCGGCAGAAAAAACAGCCCCCGCTTCGAATTGCGGAAATTGCCGGGAAAAAAGACGAGGCGTTTGCCCGCAAAGAGCGGTAATCGCTGAATGGTCTGACGGTGCGCAGAAGAAGGCAGCTGTTCAGAGGTCTATGGAAGGAATCGGCGTGTTTTTTTCGGCGGACATCTGCCGGCAGGACCGGCAAGCGGCGTTGACAAAGCGGAATGCGTGTATAGAATCGGCGGCAGCTCAGCGGCAGTCTGAGCAGTCTGACACAGATATGGTACAGGCGGATATGAGCACAAAAACCCAATCGACTTCGGCTTCTGTTCCCTCCAAAGTCAAATCCACGCTGATTGAACGGCTTGATGCCCTCTATGAGTATGACCGGGAACCCGTTCATGAAAGCAAACTGCAGGGCTGGCGGACGTTTATTGCGATGTTCTCCAGCGAGCACATTGCGGGGACGGAGTTTGTGCTCGGGACGCTGCTGGTGATGCACGGCGTCCGGGCGGTTGACGTGTTCGGGGGGCTGGCGCTGGGCAATCTGCTGGCGGTTCTGAGCTGGGCCTTTATCTGTGCTCCGATTGCCGTCAAAGAGCGTCTGACGATTTACTGGCAAATCCGCAAAATCGCCGGACCGTACCTGACGGTTTTGTATTCGGGTCTGTTTGCCCTGATTCTGTGTCTGTTGGCCGGTTCGATGGTGAATGTTTCCACAACGGCGGTGACGCTGCCTCTGGGGATTGCAAGCCCGAACTATGCGGCCGGACAGACCGTGCCGAGCATTCCCTGGATATTGATTGCTGTTGGTGTGGGGACTGTCATTGCCGTGCTGGCGATTCTCGGCTTTGAACGACTGGCTCATTTTGCCAAAGTGGTGGCGCCGTGGATGCCGTTTGTGTTTTTGTCCGGGGCGATTGCGTCGCTGCCGTCGCTGGGGGTGACGGGGCTGAGCAATTTCTGGCAGATTGCCAATGAGAAAATCTGGACGGGAGAACCTTATCCCGGGCAGATGCCGTACCGATTCTGGCATTGTGTCGGGCTGGCCTGGCTTTGCAATATCGCCCAGCATATGGGGATGGGGGATGTGACGATTTTTCGATATGCCCGGAAGTGGCAGATGGGGTTCTGCTCGGCGTTCGGGATGTTCATCGGGCATTATCTGGCGTGGATTTGTTCGGGGGTTTTGTGTGCGGCGTTTGTTCATTCCCAGCGGGCGGCGGGTGTGGCGGACCCCAACCCGACACCGGGAAACATCGCGATGTTCGGCGCCGGGTACGCCGGAATTGTCTGTGTGCTGCTGGCCGGCTGGACGACGGCCAATCCGACGCTGTATCGAGCCGGGCTGGCGTTTCAGGTGGCTACGCCCAACTGGCGGCGCTGGGCGGTGACGCTGGCGGCGGGGATTCTGATGATTGTTACGGCGTGCATTCCGTCCGTGCTGCACTATCTGGACCGGATTGTGGCCTATTACGGGCTGTTCTTTATGCCGCTGGGAGCATTCATTTTTATTGATTTCTGGCTGTTTCCGCGTCTGGGGCTTGTGCGGTATTATGCGCAGCAGCGGGGGCTGCGGCTCAGCTGGCCGGCGGCCGTGGGGTGGTTTGGTTCGTTCGGCATCTGTTTTGTCCTGTATGCCAAAGACCAGTATGCCTCGATGGCCTGGGTCAATTCGTATCTGCCGACTTTTCTGAGCCGCTATAAACCGGATTTGTTTCTGCAGGTGCTGCCGGCATGGCTGATCGCGATTTCCCTCTATACCGTGTGCAGTCTGATTCAGCAGCGGCTGCATCCTATTGAACAGGAGCAGAAGATATGACCTCGACAGGAAAACGGATTCTTCAGGCAATTTCGTTTGCGGGGCTGGGGCTTTCGATTGTTCCGGCATTTCTGGTTTTCGGGGGGCTTTTGTCCAAAGAGATGTATTTTCATCTGATGAATGTCGGGATGCTGATGTGGTTCGGCACGGCTGTTTTCTGGATTCGAAAAGACCATTTGGGCTGAACTGTTTTTTGAGAGTCAAGGATGGACCAATCGATAGCGGTTTCACATCTGCGCTGTGAGTATCTGAAGAATCCCTTGGGGATTGATGAAAGGCAGCCGCGTCTGAGCTGGATTATGGTTTCGAGCCGTCGGGGCGCCCGGCAGACGGCCCGGCGGGTGCGGGCGGCCTCCTCGGCGGCGCTTCTGGCCGCAGGCGGAGCGGATTTGTGGGACAGCGGGCGGATCGAGGATGACCGGTCGGCGCAGATTGTCTATCAGGGGACACCTCTGATATCTCGGCAGGAGTGTTGGTGGCAGGTGCAGGTTTGGGATGAGCGGGGGGAGACGGCGCTGTCCGAGCCGGCCTTCTGGACGATGGGGCTTCTGGAGAAGGAGGATTGGCAGGCCCAGTGGATGGCCGCCGACCCGGATTATCTGAAGCAGGCCGCCCATGCCGTAAGGCCCACTCTTACCGAACCGGGAACGCCGCCGTGGTTTCGCAAGGTTTTTTCGGCGGACGGTGCGGTTCGGAGAGCGACTTTGTATGTGAGTGCCCGCGGGTTGGCGGAGGTGTATCTGAACGGGCGGCGCGTGGGGGAGGATGTCTTTGTGCCGGAGTGGACCGATTATACCAAACGGATTCACTATCGCACGTATGATGTGACGGACTTGATTCGAAGCGGGCGAAATGTGCTGGGGGCGGTTCTGGGGGACGGCTGGTACAGCGGCTATGTCGGCTGGCAGGAGACCCGGGGACGCTACGGACTGGAAAACAGTCTGCTGATTCAGCTGGAGCTGACGGGGGCCGATGGGGTGCGGCGGACGGTTCGAAGCGATTCGAGCTGGAAATGTGCCGCCGGGCCGATTGTTTCTTCGGATTTTATGATGGGCGAGGTCTATGATGCACGCTGCGAGCTGACCGGATGGGAAGAGCCGGATTACGATGACCGCGGATGGTCTCCGGTTCGACTTGTCGAGCCGCCGGCGGTTCCGCTGACGGCTCAGCCCTCCGAGCCCGTTCGAATTACCGGAATGCTCAAGCCGGTCTCGGTTCATGAAAGCAGGCCCGGCACCTGGATTTTTGATTTGGGGCAGAATATCGCCGGCTGGGTCCGGTTGAAGGTGCGCGGTCCTGCCGGAAGGAAAATTACCCTGCGGCACGGGGAGCGGCTGAATCCGGACGGGACGCTTTATACCGAGAATCTGCGGCGTGCGAAGGCGACGGATGTCTATATCCTCAGCGGTCGAGGCGAGGAAATCTGGCAGCCGCGGTTTACTTTTCACGGATTCCAGTATGTCGAGCTGACCGGTCTGGACGGCCGGCCTGCTGAAGATACGATTACGGGCTGTGTAGTGCATTCGAACCTGGAGCAGACCGGACGGTTTGACTGTTCGCATCCGCTGGTCAACCGGCTCTGGCAGAATGCGCTCTGGAGCCAGAAGGGCAATTTCATCAGCGTTCCGACGGACTGTCCGCAGCGGGATGAGCGACTGGGCTGGACGGGGGATGCGCAGATTTTTTCCCATACGGCCAGCTATAATATGGATACGGCCGCCTTCTTTACAAAATGGATGAGGGATATTGCCGATGCGCAGACTCCTGAAGGCATCTTTCCCGATACGGCGCCGCGTCTGCGGGAGGACGGCAGCTATGTTGGGCTGGACGGGCTGGGCGGGGCGGCGGGCTGGGCGGATGCAGGGATTGTGATTCCGTGGGTGCTCTGGCGTTTTTACGGCGATACCCGAATCATCGAGCGGTATTATGGGGCGATAAGTGCCTGGCTGGAGTATCTGGAGCGGACGAATCCGGAGGGCATCCGCCGAAATGCACTGGGGAATAACTACGGGGATTGGCTTTGTATTCCCGCCGATACGACGTTTCGCACGCACTCGCCGATGAAGACGCTGCTGGCGACAGCGTATTGGGCGGATGATGCGGCCAAACTAGCCCGGATGGCGAGGGCGATTGGACGCGAGCAGGAGGCCCGGCGATGGCAGGCGATGTTTGAACGGGTCCGACGGGCTTTTCAAAAAGAGTTTCTGCTTCCGGACGGCCGGCTGACGGTTTCGACCCAGACGGCGTATCTGCTGGCGCTGGCGTTCAATCTTCTCCCGCAAGAGGTTCGGCAGACGGCCTTTGGACATCTGATGGAGGAACTTCGAAGCCGAAACTGGCATTTGAGCACGGGTTTTATCGGGGTTCGCTTTTTGAATCCTGTTTTGACGGAGATGGGGCGGCCGGACGCGGCCTGGAAGCTGCTGCTGAATGAAGACTATCCCTCGTGGCTTTATCCGGTGCTTCATGGGGCCACGACGATTTGGGAGCGATGGAACGGCTGGACGAAGGAGGAGGGATTTTTCAATCCGCAGATGAACTCCTTTAATCATTATTCGCTGGGGTCGGTGGGCGAATGGCTTTACCGTTTTGCAGCGGGGATTGAACTGGACCCGGAGGAAAACGGTTTTCAGCGGTTTGTGCTCAAACCGTATCCAAGCCGCCGTCTGGACTGGGCCGGGGCGGAATACCGCTGTCTGTACGGATGGATTCGCAGCCGCTGGCAGCGGCAAGACCAGCTCTTCCGCTATGACATTACGATTCCGGCCAACACCGCCGCCCGCGTATTTATTCCGAGCGAGCCGGGCACACCGATTCAGGAAAGCGGCGGGCCGATTGAACAGGTGTCGGGGATTGCCCCGTTGGGACGCGAGGGCTCCTATGCGGTTTATGAGATTCCTTCGGGGACGTATCGGTTTGTGAGTCATTATTCGTGTGCGGAAACGATTTCGGGATGAAGGGCTTGCGAACAACAGTGAAATGGCCGGTTTGGCCGGTGCTGCTTTCTTTTTTGTCCGGCTGCCTCCGTCCGGCGGCGGCGCCGATTGTGCCCGACTGTCCGGACTGGGAGAATCCGTCTGTTGTGCAGCGGAATCGCCTGCCCGCCCGGGCGACGTTTGTGCCGTATCCGGATGAAGAGACGGCCCGAACCGGCCGGCCGGAGGATTCACCGTATCGTCTTTCTCTGAACGGTTTGTGGAAATTTCACTGGTCGTCCTGTCCGCAGGAGCGTCCGACTGATTTCTATCGGCCGGAGTACAGCGTGGATGGGTGGAAGACCATCCGGGTTCCCTCCAATTGGCAGATGGAGGGCTATGATGTACCGATTTACACGAGTTCGCAATATCCCTTCCGCATCGACCCGCCGCGTGTGACGGGAGAGCCCCCGAAGGAGTGGACTTCATGGAAGAACCGCAATCCGGTGGGGTCGTATCGGCGGACGTTTGAGCTGCCGGCGGCGTGGAAGGGTCGGCGGGTTTTCCTCCATTTTGCCGGGGTTAAGAGCGCCTTCTATGTCTGGGTGAACGGGGCCGCCGTCGGGTACAGCCAGGGGAGTATGACGCCTGCGGAGTTTGAGATTACATCCTATGTACACCCCGGCGGCAATGTTCTGGCCGTGGAGGTGTACCGCTGGTCCGACGGCAGTTATCTGGAAGGGCAGGATATGTGGCATCTGAGCGGCATCTTCCGGGAGGTTTTTCTGTACTGTTCCGGAGCGGTTCGGATTGCCGACTTTGCCGTCCGCACGGAGCCCGAGGCGGGGGACTCTGTGTGGCAGGTGCTCATTCAGCCCCGGCTGGACCGAGCGGGTGATGTCGGGATTTCCGGATGGGCTGTTCGGGCGCAGCTGTATGACCCGTCGGGGCGGGCGGTGTGGTCGGAGCCGCTGCGGGCTGATGCCGAAAAGATTTTGAATGCGGACTATTCGGCTGAAATTCTCAACGAGCGAACGCCGCAGCGCGGACCGGCTAAGTTTGACTGGCTGCGGGGAAGGGTGCACAATCCGCGGCTGTGGACGGCGGAGACGCCGCATCTTTATACGCTGGTGCTGGCTCTGGAAGATGCCCAGGGCCGTACGGCGGAGGCGGTTTCGTGCCGGCTGGGGTTCCGGCAGGTGCGCATCGAGAACGGCCGATTGCTGATAAACGGCCGTCCGGTGCGGCTGTATGGGGTGAATCGGCATGAATTTGACCCGGATTATGGACAGGCCGTCCCGCTGGAGCGGATGCGGGAGGATATTGTCCTGATGAAGCGTTTCAATATCAATGCCGTGCGCACCGCCCATTATCCGAACGACCCGCGCTGGTATGACCTGTGCGACGAATACGGGATTTACGTCATCGACGAGGCGAACATTGAAAGTCACGGCATTCGGGGGTTTCTGGCCAATGAACCGAGCTGGCAGGCCGCTTTTCTGGACCGCGGCATCAGCATGGTTCAGCGGGACAAGAACCATCCTTCTGTGATTATCTGGTCGCTGGGGAATGAGTCCGGCTGGGGGCCGAATTTTGCGGCGCTGGCGGCCTGGATACGGACGTTTGACCCGACGCGGCCGATTCATTATGAAGGGGCACAGGCGTCTGCGGAGGATGTCAATGACCCGCGCGACCCGGCGGCGGTGGATTTTATCAGCCGGATGTATCCGAAAGTGCGTGACCTTTATGAATCGCCGATGGACAGGCGGTGGCCCCGCATTCTGCAGATGGCGCAGGACAATCGAGACAGCCGGCCGGTTTTGATGTGTGAGTATGCCCATGCGATGGGCAATGCGGTTGGGAACCTGAAGGAATACTGGGAGGAGATTGAATCTGCTCCGCGGCTTGTCGGCGGCTTTATCTGGGACTGGGTGGACCAGGGGATTCGCCGGCGGGCGGCCGACGGCCGCGAATACTTTGCTTACGGCGGGGATTTCGGCGACCGGCCGAATTCGAAAGACTTCTGTCTGAACGGACTGGTCTTGGCTGACCGGACTGTAACGCCCAAACTTTGGGAGGTTAAGAAGGTCTATCAGCCGGTCCGGATTGAAGCAGCTGACGGGGCATCGCACACCATTCGAGTCATCAACCGGTACGCATTTACGAATCTGAATACCCTGGAGGCCCGCTGGGTCCTGACGCGGGACGGAATGGAAATTCAATCGGGGGTGCTGGGGCGCCTTGAATGCAAGCCCGGTGAGGAAACGACGGCGGCTTTGCCGCTGAAGCTGCCGGAGCCGCTGCCGGCGGGAGATTATCGGGTTCGTGTGAGTTTTCATCTGACGGAGCCGACCCTTTGGGCCCCAGCGGGCTATGAAGCGGCCTGGGAGCAGCTGCCGGTCAGGGAGGTCAAACCGGAGGAAAACAGATGTTCGGCAGTTGTGCCGCAAATCGAGGTTCTGGAAGAGCCCGATGCAGCCCGGATAAAGGGGCCGGATTTTGAGGCCGTTTTCAGCCGACAGAGCGGCACGCTGTTTTCGCTTGTTTATGACGGGCGGGAAATCCTGTCGCCGCAGGGCGGCCCTGTTCTGCAGCTCTATCGTGCGCCGACAAGCAATGACAGGGCCTTCGGAAAAGGCCGGGCGTACGAGTGGCATCAGGCGGGACTGGACCGTCTGACTCGAACGGTGAAGTCGCTGCAGGTTTCCAAAAAAGAATCGGGCTCCGTTCAGATACAGACGGAAGCCGTCAGCACGACACCATCCGGAGCCGGAGTTGTTCATCGGGCGGTGTGGACGGTGCAGGGGGATGGTGTGATTGAATCGGTTCACCATTTTGAACCGTTTGGGACACTGCCGCCGCTGCCGAGGGTGGGTCTGGTCCTGCATGTGGCCGGGGACTATGCGTTCGTCCGCTGGTATGGGCGCGGACCGCATGAAAATTATCCGGACCGAAATACCTCGGCGGACGTCGGTCTTTGGTCGGCGACGGTGCAGGAGATGTATGTTCCCTATCCGCGGCCGCAGGAAACGGGGCTTCGGACGGATGTGCGGTGGGTTCAGCTTACGGATGTTTCCGGACGGGGGGTGCAGATTACGGCGGAGACACCGATGGCCTTTTCGGCCCTGCCTTATACGGCGGAGGATTTGGAGAAGGCCGCTCATCCCTTTGAACTGACAGCCCGGGACGATGTGATTGTCTCGCTGGATGCCCGTCACAGCGGGCTGGGCAACGCCAGCTGCGGTCCGGGGGTGCTTCCAAAGTACGAGGTGCCGCCGGAATCCGTCCAGATGCGTCTGCAGTTTTCTCCGTGTCGAGCCGGCAAAGACGCCGGGTCGGCGGATTTGATGCAGCCCTCTATTCAGAATACAGCAATCAGGGAGAGTCAAAAATGAAGAAGTTTAGCCGAAAGGTCTTTTTGGTTTTGGCGGCGGTTCTCTCCGCCGTCGGGTCTGCACCGGCGGTCAGCCCGTATGCCAAGCTCAGAAACCCGCAATTCGGTTCGGTGCGGTGGACGGAAGGGTTTTGGGCGGAGCGGTTTGCCGTATGTCGGGATGTGATGGTTCCGAATATGTGGCGTCTGTTCTCAGACCCGAATGTCAGCCATGCCTGGGAGAACTTTCTGGTTGCCGCCGGACGAAAAGAGGGTCGGCATCGCGGGCCGAAATGGAATGACGGGGATTTTTATAAGTGGCTGGAGGCGGCGGCCTATGTCTATGCTGTGACAAAGGATGAAGCCCTCAACCGGCAGATGGATGAAATCATTAAGATCATCGGCGCAGCGCAGCGGCCGGACGGGTATATTCATACGCCCGTGCTGATTGCGCAGCGGACCGGTGCGGTCCAGGCGGCGGAGTTTGCCCAGCGGCTGGATTTTGAAACATATAATATGGGCCATCTGATGACCTGTGCGGTTGTGCATTATCAGGCGACGGGAAAAACGACGCTGCTTCAGATTGCCCGCAATGCCGCCGATTATTTGTACAGGGTGTATAAAACGCAGCCCGAGACACTGGCGGCCAACGCGATTTGCCCGTCGCACTATATGGGGACGGCGGACCTGTATCGGATTACGGGAGAGCCGAGGTATCTGGAGCTGCTGAAGGGGCTGATGGAGATTCGCAGTCTGTACAAAAACGGGATGGATGACAATCAGGACCGCATTCCGTTTTATGAGCAGCGGGAGGCGGTCGGCCATGCCGTTCGGGCCAACTATCTGTATGCCGGAGCGGCCGACCTGCTGGCCGAGACGGGCGATGAGCGTCTCCGGACGCCGCTGGAGAGCATCTGGAAAGATGTGACCGGACGCAAACTGTATATTACGGGGGCGACGGGGGCGCTCTATAACGGGGCTTCGCCGGACGGCTCCTCGAAGCAGGACACGATTCAGCCGGTGCATCAGGCCTACGGTCGTCCGTATCAGCTGCCGAATCTCACAGCGCACAATGAATCGTGTGCGACGGTGGGATTTGTCCTGTGGAACAAGCGGATGCTGATGCTCACCGGCGAAGCGAGGTTTGCTGACGCGATGGAGCAGGCGCTGTACAACGGGGTTTTGGCGGCCATCAGTCTGGACGGAACGAAGTTTTTCTATACCAATCCGCTGCGGGTGACGAAGGATTTGCCGTTTGAGCTGCGCTGGTCGCGCTATCGTCAGCCCTATATCAGCTGCTTCTGCTGTCCTCCCAATGTGGTACGGATGATTGCCGAATCCGCCGAATATGCTTACAGTCTGTCGCCGGAAGGGGTGTATGTGCACCTGTACGGCGGCAATGTTCTGGAAACGAGACTGCTGTCGGGGCAGAAGATTCGGCTGCAGCAAACGACGGATTATCCCTGGGAGGGTACGGTTCAGCTTGTGATAAAGGAGGCGCCGAATGACCCCTTCACCGTATTTGTGCGGATTCCGGGCTGGTCGAAAGGGGCCTGCATCACAATCAACGGACGCACATTTGCGGCTGAGGCGGCGCCGTCGCAGTATGTTCCGCTTCGGCGGACCTGGAACGCCGGTGACCGGGTTGAACTGGAGTTTCCGATGGAGCCGCGGTGGATGGAGGGGCATCCGCTGGCGGAGGAGATTCGCGGCCAGGCGGCGCTGCAGCGCGGGCCGATTGTTTATTGCCTGGAGTCGGCGGATTTGCCGGAGAGGATTCGGCCGGCGGATGTGGCTGTGCGGCCTTCGGATGACTGGAAAGCCCGCCGGCGGCAGGACCTGCTGGGCGGCGTTGTGGTCGTCGAGGGACGGGGGTATGTTGTGGATGGGCAGCCATGGGGCGATGAGCTTTATCGCCCCGTCCGCTTGAAGAAGCCGGTGCCGGTTCGTCTTTCTCTGGTGCCTTATTATGCCTGGGGCAACCGCGGCGAGGGCGAGATGTGCGTCTGGCTGCCGGTGCGATAGACCGTTTCGACAACCTTTCGATGTTTGGGAAAGGAAGGGATTATGAAGAAAACGATTCTGTTTGTCTGGATGGGACTGGCGGGATGCCTCTATGCGGCCGAATCCGACAGGGTGGAACAGTGGGATTTTTTTGAACTGTCTCTGAAAGGCCCGGCGACCGGCAATCCGTTTATCGGGGTTGAATTCAGCGCCGTTTTTGAAAACGCCGGGCGGCGGTTTGAGCCGGAGGGCTTTTATGACGGTGACGGCGTGTTCCGAATTCGCTTTATGCCGGATGCACAGGGCGTCTGGAAATATAAAACCCGCAGCAACTACCCGGAGCTGGACGGCAAAGAAGGACAATTTGTCTGTACGGCTCCGGCGGCCGGCAATCACGGGCCTGTGCGGGTGCGCCAGCAGTACCATTTCGCCTATGCGGACGGCACGCCGTTTTTCCCGTTCGGCACGACTCTTTATGAATGGCCTTTTCAGACGGAAGACCTGAAAAAACAGACGCTGGAGACGCTCAAACAGTCGCCCTTTAACAAAGCGCGGTTTCTGCTGATTCCGCCGTGGAAAGAACATTATGTGAAGGGGCCGGAGAAGCTCACGGAATTTCCCTTTGTCGGTACGTCTCGGGAGAACTGGGATTTTTCCCGATTCAATCCGGGCTATTTTCGGAATCTGGAATGGTGCGTCCGGCAGTTCCGCGACTTGGGAATTGAAGCGGACCTGATCCTCTTTCATCCGTATGACGACGGCAAGTGGGGATTTGACCGGATGGATGCGGCGACGAACGAGCGGTATCTGCGTTATGTCATCGCCCGTTTTGCCGCCTTTCGCAATGTCTGGTGGTGTCTGGCGAATGAAAACAGTTTTATGACGCACCTGACGGATGCGGATTGGGACCGGCTCTTTCAGATTGTGCAGGAGCGCGACCCCCACGGGCACCTGCGGTCGATTCACAATGCCGACCGGATTTACGACTATTGCAAGCCGTGGGTAACCCATGTGAGTCTTCAGTACTATATGGCCGTGCGGTATCTGGGGATTTCGCCGATGCTGCGGGATATGTATCAAAAGCCGATTGTGCACGATGAGATTAACTACGAGGGGAATATTGCGAAACGCTGGGGGAACATCTCCGGCGAGGAGATGGTGTTTCGGTTTTGGTCGGCTTATATCGGCGGGGCGTATGCGACACACGGGGACTGCTACGGGACGTCGGAGGACCCGACGTGGATTTCCATCGGCGGCAAAATGCAGGGGCAAAGCCCCCCGCGGATTGCCTTTCTGCGCAGGATTGTCGAGTCCGCCGGCGGGCTTGACCCGATTGACTATGCCTATGAAACGAACATCGGAGGCCGGGCCGGAGAGTTTTATCTGATTTATTTCGGGCGGGACCCGATTCAGCAGTGGACCTTTCGCCTGCCGAAGAAAAATCTCAAGGAGGGGATGCGGTTCCGGGCGGAAGTGATTGATACCTGGAATATGACGATTGAACCGCTGGAGGAGGTCTTTGAAGTCAAACCGCTGGATGCCTATACGTTTGCGGACAAGGACGGGCGCTGCGTTTCTCTGCCGGGCCGTCCCTTTATGGCGCTGCGGCTGCAGCGGGTGGACTAACCCGTTGCCGACGATTTTGGTGCCCGCGGAGGTGCTGTTCAGAAAGACAAGGCTGATTTCTCCGGATTTCCTTTCAAATCTATGAATATGAAAAGTTTTTTCAGTAATTCGGGGAGAACCTATCTGATTGTTTTGTTAGTATAGGTACAATGTGAGAAGGGATATTGTTTTTTCGGCGCTCTCCGTAAAGGGGGATGGTCGGTATGGTTAGGTTCTGGAGCCGAGATTCCTGGAGGCAATGGATGAGAATCATCGCAATATTTCCTGTCCTTGTTATCCTTTTGTGCCCGCCTTGTTTTGCCGTGGATTCAGAGCCGATTGGATGGGCGACCGCAGCCGGCGGTACAACCGGCGGTTTGGGCGGTGAAGTGGTGACCGTGACGAATAAGGCCGAATTTGTCAACGCTGTCAGCGGAGATACACCCCGTATCGTTCAGGTGCTCGGGACAATTCACGGGGATTACAATATTCCCAATGTGGGGTCCAACAAGACCATTCTCGGTATCGGCTACGATGCGAAGATTGTGGGGTTCAGCGTCAAGGTCAGCGATGTGGACAACGTCATTATTCGCAACCTGACTTTTCAGGGTGCGATGCCGCAGGATGGTCTGATTTGCCGGCGCGCCACTCACATCTGGATTGACCACTGTACTTTCCTGGACTGTGCGGACGGGCTGTGCGACATTACCGACCAGAGCGATTATATCACGGTTTCCTGGTGCCGGTTCTACTATACCAGCAAGGTGAATCCTCACCGATTTGCCTGTCTGGTCGGCTCGACCGACGACAACCCCACGGATGTGGGCAAGCTGAATGTGACGTTTCATCATAACTGGTGGGGGCCCTACGTGGACCAGCGGATGCCCCGCGGACGATACGGAAAAAATCACGTGTTCAACAACTACTACTCCTGTACGGGAAACTCCTACTGCGTCGGGGGCTCCTGGGGTTTTAAGGTGCTTTTGGAGAACAATTATTTTAACCAGGTAAAAAACCCGATTGCGGATGCCGGACGAGTCGATTCGGGCACCAGCGGCACCTTTACGGTGGAGATAAAGTCCGTCGGCAATATCTTCAATGCCTGCACCGGGACGATGTCGGGGTACGGCAGTGCTTTTGTGCCGCCGTATTCGTACGCGCTGGATGCAGCGGCCGATGTCCCCTCGATTGTTGCGCAAGGGGCCGGAACGACGATTCTGGTTGGGGATTCGGCGCTTTGGCCGGTTCAGGCGACGGTTCCAAACCCGGCCGACGGGGAGTCTAATGCAGCGACGACGGCGACGCTGAGCTGGCGTGCCGGCCATACGGCCGTCAGCCACAATGTCTATTTCGGGACCTCGCCGACCGAACTGGTCAGCTTCGGCAATCAGACGGCGACCACTTTTACACCGCCAACCCTGACGGCCGATACAAAGTATTACTGGCGGATTGATGAAGTGACCGCCGACAATACGGTGATTCCCGGCCAACTGTGGATGTTCAAGACAGCACCGACTCTTCCGTCGGACCTGATTCACTACTGGCCGTTTGATGCGGATTTTCTGGATGTATCGAAGGTCTATGCTTCAAATCCCAACAATCCGTTCGGGGCGGCCTGGGTGGATACCGATGCCAAACTGCTCGGCAGCGGCTGTCTGGATTTGACCTATCCGAAGGACGGCCTGATTGTCGGCTGGTCGGATACGGGAACCAACCGGGTTTTCCCGAACGCCGCCCCGATGACGATTTCGCTGTGGTTTAGGCCCACGGCCCTGCCCGCTTCCGACAAGACGGCCTGCATGCTGGGCACGAAGGTCGGCACGGTGACAGCCGCCAAGACCTTCCGGATTGAGCTGCTGCCGTCCGGAGCGTGCCGGCTGACCGTTGATACCCAGACGCCGGAGTTCGGCAATCGGCCTGTGCTGAATCAGTGGAACCATGTGCTGGTGTCTATTGATGCAGCCGGTCAGCTCCGCGGCTGGCTGAATGCCAGTGAGGCCGGCTCGATTGCTCTGACGACTTCCGCATCGAACAACTACAACGGCCAGTACACCGGAATCGGTTTCTATGGAGATGAACCGAGCGTCAACGGAATGAGCCGGGGGGAGTACACCGGCTATATTGATGATGTGGCCGTCTGGAGCCGCTGGTCCGACCGAACTTTTGCGGAACTCCTTTACAACGACGGGTTGGGCAGGACGGCTGTCGGAAATCCTGTGTTTACAACGGATTTGATTGAGAATCCGAACACAGTTGAACTGACACCGTATGTCGGCCGGACCCTGCGGCCTTATGCGGAAGGCATCGGCACGTTCCGCAAACTTTCCGGCCCTGACTGGCTGATTGTCAGTCCCAACGGGAATCTGTCGGGGGCTCCGAAGGATGCGGACAGAGGGCTCAACACCTTCACCGTTGTTTATGAGAATACCTCCGGACAGTCTGATACAGCCGTAATGACCATCCACGTGTCCAACGTTTATTCCGGCGTCAAAGGTCTGCAAGACTTGGCCGGAATAGCCGAAAAATGGCTTTGGGCGGACTGCGGCGACAGTCCTGCCTGCGGAGGGGCGGACCGAAACGGCGACCGCAAGGTGGATATGCTCGATTTTGCCCGGCTTGCCTGGGCCTGGCTGGCGGATGAGACGCTTGTGCTTGCTTTGCCTTTTGAGGAAACAAGCGGAAATACAACGAAGGATATATCCCTTTATTCGAGAACGGCCAATCTGGCGGGGGGCCCAACCTGGACGGAGGGCGTTTCGGGCGGCGGTCTTCTGCTGGACGGGCTGGATGATTATGCAGAGTTTCCTGACTTTTTTGGAATCAGCGGCGGCCGGGCGCGGACCGTTTGTGCCTGGATTCAAACCACGCAGACCGGCGGAATGATTCTGACCTGCGGCGGCCTGGATACAGGGTCCCGCTGGCTGTTTTTTGTCAACAATTCCAGACTTCAGCTGGGCGTCGGCGGGGGCAGTATTCTCAGCAATCAGACCGTAGCTGACGGGCAGTGGCATCATGTGGCGGCGGTTCTGGAGGCCCCGGAAACGGGACCGGCGAGTGTGCAGCATCTTCGGATGTATATTGACGGTCAGCCGGCTTCAGGAACCTATACGAATCCTTCTTTGGCAATCAATACCGGAACCGCCTGTCCAGTGCGAATCGGGGCGATTCAGCAGACCTCCGGACTTCTCGGGAGTTTTTTCAGCGGCCGCCTTGATGATGTCCGGCTTTATGAGCGGGCCCTTAGTCCGCAGGAAATCCAAACTCTTTATCAGCAGGGCAGCAGGTAAAAAAGTTCGTTTTTGAGGGGTTTGTATGAAAAGAAGCGGTACAGGGACTTCTCGAAAATTGGGTTGGGTTTTGTTTGCTGTTGCAGCTATGGAGCTGTCCTTGATGGCCGGTGCGGACCCGGGGCCGCTGGTGCTGTTCTATACCAGTCCGGCGACATACACGGCGAATGCGACGTCCAATGCGGCGCTGCCGATTGGCAACGGCAAACTGGCCGCCATGGTGTACGGCGGGATGAGTGAGGAAATTATTCAGTTCAATGAGGATACAGTCTGGGCGGGCCATCCGCATAATTACGTTCATCCCGGCGCATCGGCTTATCTGGAACAAATTCGCAACTATGTCTGGGCCGGGCAGGGCAAGAATGCCTATGATCTTGTAGCCAAAAATAATTTTATGAGCATCCCGCTGCGACAGTGTCCCTATCAGCCGACGGCGGAGCTGCGGCTGACGTTTAATCATTCGGGCACGAATTACCGACGGCAGCTGGATTTGACAACAGCCACCGCATCCGTAACGTATACAGCTGGAGGCGTGACCTATCAGCGAGACTGTTTTGCCAGTTATCCGGACAACGTGATTGTGGTTCGGCTGACGGCCGGCCGGCCCGGAATGATTGGTTTTACATGCAGTTTAACCACACCGCATACGGTGGTCAGCCGTTCGGTCAGCGGCAATGACGTGGTTCTTCGCGGGGCAGTCGATCATGTGGGCCAAAACAATCTGGCTAGTGATGTGGAGTTTGAAACCCGCGTGCGGATTCTCGCAGAGGGCGGTTCGGTGACCCCCTCCGGGCAGACGCTGGTGGTCAGCGGAGCGGATGCCGTGACACTGGTGCTGGGGGCGGCGTCGAATTATGTCCGCTACAATGATATCACCGGCAATCCGAGTCAGCGGTGTCTGGACACGGTCTCCAGCGCCGCCGCCAAAGGGTTTGCCGCATTGCGGCAGAGGCAGTTAACCGACTATCAGGCCCTGTTTAACCGTGTGACGCTGGATTTGGGAACCTCGGAGAAGGTCAATCTTCCCACCGACCAGCGGATTGCCGCCATCGAAGCGGGGGTGGATGCCGCCAAGACGAATTGGTCGCTTTTCAACGCGGATGATTTGCAGCTGCTGACGGTGAATTTTCAGATGGCCCGGTATCTGCTGATTTCCGGGTCTCGGCCCGGCTCCCAGCCCCTGGGGCTGCAGGGCAAGTGGAATAATGAATTGGAGCCCTCGTGGGAGGGCAAGATGACCCTCAATATCAATGAGGAGATGAATTACTGGGCGGCGGAGGTGACCAATCTGGCGGAGTGCCACGAGCCGCTGTTTGATTTGATTCGGGATTTGTCGGAGACGGGGGCTGTCGTGGCGGCGGAGCACTATGGTGCGGACGGCTGGGTTGTGCACCACAATACCGATTTGTGGCGCGGGGCGGCGCCGATCAACAATCCCGGGGGCCTGTGGCCCAGCGGCGGGGCCTGGCTGTGTATGCATCTGTGGTGGCACTATGAATACAGCGGGGATGTCGATTTTCTGGCGGAGGTCTATCCGTTGATGAAAGGGGCGGCGGAGTTTTTTGTGGATTTTCTGGTGCCGGACCCGCGGACTGGCAGAATCCCTTATCTGCTGACAAATCCTTCGCATTCGCCGGAGCAGCCCAATCCGGCGCTGGGGGATAACGGGGAACTGGTGGCCGGCCCCACGATGGACTGCCAGCTGATTCGGGGGCTGTTTACGTATGTAATAGAGGCGAGCAAAATTCTGGGGGTGGATGCGGAGTTTCGCCAGCTCTTGGAGCAGAAGCGTTCCCAGCTGCCGCCCAACCAAATCGGACGATACGGCCAGCTGCAGGAATGGCTGGAGGATGTGGATGTGCCGAATACGCATCGCCATCTGTCGCATCTGGTGGACCTGATGCCGGCCGGAACCATTACCCCGCATCACACGCCGGACCTGGCGGCGGCGGCGGAAGTGGTTCTCAACTGGAAAGGGGATGACACCAATAACACGTCCTGGAGTCAGGCATGGAAGATGTGCTGTCGGGTGCGTCTGGGACAGGGCAACCACGCCTATATGATTCTCAATAAGATTATTGGGAAATCCCATACCTATAACATGACCTTTTCACGCAAAGGAGGGACTGCCGGCGGAACTTCAGAGAACCAGATTGACGGCAATCTGGGGGTTCTGATGGGCATGGCCGAAATGTTCCTGCAGAGCCACCAGGGGGAAGTGTATTTGCTGCCGGCCCTGCCGGACAAGATGGCCAATGGAAGCATAACCGGTTTGAGAGCCCGCGGGGGTTTTGAGGTGGATATTACTTGGCAGAATCGCACCCTCCAGACGGCACAAATCCGCTCGCTGCTCGGCAGGACCTGCCGGGTTCGTTCGGCCCGGCCGATTGCCGTAACCGATGGGTCCGGCGGGAGTGTTCCCGTGCAGTCGCCGGGGGAAAATCTTTACGAATTCCCCACACAAGCCGGGCAGAGCTACACGCTTACGGCGTATTCCTGTACAGCCCCGCTTTTATCGGATTATAACCAGGATTGTCAGGTAGATTTTGAGGATTTTGCCGCCCTTGCCGGGCAGTGGCTCCGTGAGGGAGAAGGGCTGGACCTGTCGGACTTGGCCCAAATGGCGATAGACTGGCTCGCATGCGGCCGAGACCCCGGACAGACTTGCTGGTTGTGAGAACAAAACAATATTAATGGATAGATATAATCGGATATATTGGATGTTTTGTCTGAATGTTGTTTTTTGTCGTGATTTATCGAACGGACTGTTCTTTTCCGTCAACCTAAAAAAATGAACAGTTTTTTTAAGATTTCAGGAGGAATTCCCTTTTTACCTTTTTCATAATGCACAAAAGAGTGAGAGGGAGCGCTCCTTGAAAACGCCAAATAGAATCAGCGAATCGAAAAGAGTCGGAACAGGGGAGGTTTAGGTCGAGTCCGAGGGCTGTCTGGTGTTTTGCTGCGGGTTTGGTTTGGAGGATGTGAGAGATGGGCAAATTCTTGAGGATGAGGGTGCAAACACGATGGAGTGCCTCCGTCGCTTCCGAAACAGGGAATCGGCTTGAGAGGATTTCTTACCTTCCATGCCTGTTGCGGTACATATCTGTTCTGTCGGCGGACCGTACTCTTTCCTGCCTTTGTTATACGCCGGATGTCAAAACGTAAAAAACCCGATTGTTGAGAGGATTGAAGATGAGAAAGATATCAGCATTGCTCATGATAATTTTATTCTGTGTCGGTGCTGCTTCTGCGAAGACTATCCTTATCATCAGTGACGGCGGGTACTGGCCGACAGGGGCACCGAACCCGTTATTTGACGGCGTCAGCCCCAAAACAAACTTTTACAACGACACCCAACTGGTGGAGTTTCTAATCAGTCTGGGCTATACAGTCGATACCAGCGGAATGGCAGGCCGCTATCGGGATTCCACCGGGTGGACAACGGATTCGGACAAGCTGGCAGCTCTTTCCAATGCCGACCTGATCATTGTGAGTCGTTTGACAGACAGCGGTCAGTACCATCAGAGCCGGAAAGTCTGGAATGAACTTCCTGTGCCGATTCTGTGCCAGAACGGGGCCCTGGCTCGCTCCCAATATGACCGATGGGGCTGGAGCAACGGCGGAAACGCTACTTCGCGAGATTTGAATATGCCGATTGTGATGGGCCATGAGCTGGTGGACGGCTTTGGTTCGTCCGTTGCACTCTTTACGGACATTCCGACCGGCAGGAATGTAACGAATCCCGCCGCCAGTGCACTTTGGGATGCCTATACCTCTGTGGTTGGAACCCAGGGCGGCAACCCGATGCTGGTTGATATTCCGGCAGGGACGGATTTTGATGTCCTTTGCGGGAAGACAAACTTTTTCGGGATTGCCGGCGCCCGCCGCGTTTATTTCGGCCACTGGGGCTACGATGCCGCCTCTACCTATCCCTGGGATATGAATCTGACGGCTGCCTACAAAAATCTTTTTGCGAGGGCCGTTGCTATTGCCATGAAGCCGGTCCAGGCGGTCAACAATTCCCCCGCACATCGTGCAACAAATGTTCCGGTGGACCTTGCCGCTGCGGAAAATGACCTGATTTTTACGATTCTGGATTCAAACGTTTCGGCCGTAGATGTTTATCTGGGGCCGGAGAATGAACCAAATCTGACGGCGAAGCCCCAGTACAGGATTGTTCAGAACCTGCCGGTAACGCCGGGGCAGAATACGGTCGATTTGGTCGGTGAACTGCCCCATAATCTTACATACGGAACAGATTATTACTGGAGAGTCCTTTGTTATGAGCCCAACGCCGTAACGGGCATTCCGATGCTGACGTCAAAGGGGCCTGTCTGGAAATTTTCGACGGCGGCGCAGGGGCCGGTCATTTCCTGCGTCTCTCCGGCAAAGATAGGCGTCTTCCCGGGCGAAAATGTCGTGTTCAGCGTAACCGGTGAGAATGTTGAAACCTATCAGTGGTACAAAGAAGGCAATCCGAATCCGCTGGTCAACGGGTCCAAGTACAGCGGGGTCAATACGGATACGCTGACGATTCTGAATGCACAGCCGGCTGACCGGGGCTTTTATTATTGTGTCGGGATGAAAACCGGATACACCAATGTTGTCAGTGTGCCTTCCGGAGAACTGGACTTTAAGGAATTGAAGCATCACTTCCCGTTTAACCTCAGTGATGTGGTTGACGGAAAAACCCGGGATGTTGTCGGCGGCGTCTGGGCGCAGCTGGTCGGCGGAGCCTCTATTGGAACCAATCCGTCCGATTCCATCGTCGGGAACTATCTGCGGCTGGAGAACCCCGGACCGACGGCCTCCGATACACAGTATGCGGAAATCCTCAGCAGCATTGCAGATTATCCGGAAATCACCATCAGCGCCTGGGTGCGTCAGGATACCCGCGACATCGGGTGTGTCTGGGATTTCGGTCAGTCGCAGGAACGATACTTTACCTTCACGATGGGCTACAAAGACGACCAGGCAAAAGTGGAATATCGGCATGCGGCCCAGCGGGAATATGTTGCGGTGTTTGACAGAACCTATGACTGGCAGTTTGTAACGATCACCGTGGACAGTACCGGAATGTCCAAGACCTATATCGATGGTCAGTTCAAGAGCTCTTACAATCTGCAGGCCAATCTGACGGCCATCAGCAAGCCTATCAATTACATCGGCCGGCGCATCTATCCGAATCTGCCGAAGTTTGACGGGCTGATTGATGAGCTGAAGGTGTACAACTACGTCCGTTCGACCGAACAGATTGCCCGGGATTACATGGAGGTTCGGACCAATGTTCCCTTTGTCTGCAACCAGGAAATCAGCGACCTGGGGCAGACTGATTACAACAGGGACTGCCGGACGGACCTGGCGGACTTGGCAATCTTTCTGTCCAGGTGGGTGGAAGACGACCGAATTTACAGACCCTAAGCGTAATCCTGCGAAAAGGACCGAGAGTGGATAGAAGAACATTCTTATCGAAAGGGTGACGGCATGAAAAATGTTTTGTATATACTGATTTGCCTGGGAGCGGCTTCGACGGGATGGGCGCTGTCCATCACCAATGGGGATTTTGAAGCGCAGTTCCGCCTGAGCAGAGCGGCGGATGTGGCCGGCTGGTATGACTTTGACAACAGCGGCAATTACAGTGCAGGTCCCTGGTATGAACGCAGCAGCTCGGCCGGCATCAATGCTACCGGATGTCTGTTTCTGCCCGGAGCGGCGGCGACCGGTACGGAGGACGGCGGACGCCGGGTCTATGTCTATCAGAGCATCGGCCTCTATGACGGCACGCCGTCTGTCGAACTGTCCCTGGATTGGGGTGCTGCCGGCGACCGTGACGGCGGTCTGATGGGGCTGACGGTGATGATTTTCGAATCCGACGGCACGTTCAAACCGGGCGAATGGTATGCCTTTCAGGATATTTACGGCGCGGCCGGTGTTCGGGAGATTACGCGCGCGACGGTTGTGCGAAATCTGGTTCCCGGTCAGTCGGTCAGGGCCGTTTTTACGCTGGATTTGTCCGCGGCCGTTGTCGGCCGGGAGCTGTTCCTTCGCCTTAATAACTACAATGCAGGCGTTGCCCCGTGGATCTGCATCGACAATATCACCCTGACGGTCAGCAAGATTGCCCGGCAGTCGCCGAAAAACAAAGCCCGTTTTATTCCGGTGGAACGCACCTCTGCCGCGAATGATTTGGTTTTCACAATTCTGGACCCGGCTGTGACTGCTGTGGATGTTTATTTCGGACCCGAGAAAGATCCGAATCTGTTCCAGAACCCGGCCTTTAAGATTGTCAGCAGCAAGCCCGTTTCAACCGGACTGTACAGCATCACGCTCGAAACCGAATGGCCTTCCAATCTTCTGAATGACACGGATTATTACTGGTGCGTCGTTCCGGTCAATACGGAGCCCAACGGGATTCAGCCGTGGACATTCCGAACCGTTATGACCGGTCCCTATCTCGATCCGGTTTCTCCGGCCAATCATACGGTGAACGCAGGGGCCGATGTAGTCTTTACCGTGCTCGGCGCCAACGTGGATGCGTATCAGTGGTACAAAGAAGGCGTCGGGGCATTGTCGAACGGAGCTGTTTATCAGGGAGTCAACACCAATACGCTGACCATCCGCGGCGTTCAGATTGAACAGGAAGGTGCCTATTATTGTATCGGCACGCAGACATCGACCGGCCAGACGGCCCAGAGCCTGTCCTCCGGTGAACTGATTATCAAACGGCTGAAACATTACTTTCCGTTTGAGCAGGCCGAAAACGGTCTGACAGCGGACGTTGTCGGGGATGTTCAGGCGCAGCTGATGGGAGGGGCCTCGGTGAGTGGGGCCGATGAAAACTCCATCGTCGGCGGCTATCTGGTCCTCAGCAATCCCGGCTCCGATGCGGAAGACACTCAGTACGTAAATATCCTGGATCCGGCTGTGTTTGACAATCGGCAGCTGACCGTCTCTGCCTGGTTCCGGATGAGCACGCTGGATCGGAAAGCCGGCGTCTGGGACTGCGGTTCGGACGACAACAACAACTGGTCGTTTTATCCCTATTATCAGCAGGACCAGTCAGCCTACGGCGGACTGGATGTGGCGCGCAGCGAGTTCCGGGTCGGCAGCAATCTTCGTACGCTGGACGGCGGCTATGAAATGAATGCGGACCAGTGGTACTTTGTGACGATGACCGTGGACCAGAACGGCACCGGAAAGCTGTATATCGACGGCAAATATCTGGGCGTCAATGACCTGTATCCGCCGCTGAATCTTCCCAAGACAGCCGCCTATATCGGTCGGCGCGTCACGACGACAACCCAGCCGATGTTTAACGGCTTTATCGACGAACTGAAGATTTACAACTATGTGCGGTCTTCGGCGGAAATCGCCCAAGACTATATGGCGGTTCGAACCGATGTGAATTCGATCTGCAATGAAGAAATCTATGATTTGGCCCCCTTCGACTACGACCGCAACTGCCGGGTCGATTTGGCGGATTTGGCTCAGATTGCCTTAAAGTGGCTCAAAGATTTTCGGATTTATGCCGACTGAATGCCTGGTGTGAAGTGTGCTGTGCAGGAGAATACCTGTTGTGAGGGCTCTCTTGGTTAGTAAACCGTAACTTGATTTGGAGGAAGAAAGATGAGGAAAAGAAATCTGATGCTCTTGATGGCAATGGCGGCGGCGATGGTTTTGGCCGCGCAGGCTCCGGCGGTCATTCGCATCACCACCAACATGCCCGGCGGGGCCGATGCGGAGCTGCGGGAAGAGGCGCCGGATACCAACCGAGGCTCCAGCAACGAGCTGGCCTCGCGGGTTTCCGGGACGGTGGAAAATCCGACGCAGAACAGTTTGATTTACCTGAAGTTCGGCGTAGCGGGCATTACCCCCTCTGATTTGCTGGGCAACATCATCGTGCAGACGACATACCGCAACAACAACATCACAGCCGGACGAATTCAGGACCCCCTCGGCGGCCCGAATACCGGCTGGGATTATTATGTGATGGACCCCTGGCTGACCGGCGCCGATTGGGATGAGGCCACCATTACACCGCGAAATGCACCGGGCTATTACTATGACGGCAACCTCTTTACCAAAGGATGCGGAACGCCCGAGGAACCGATGGACGGTCTGACCTATTTGGGCAGAAAACTCTATGACAGTGCTGAGCTGGTGGGTTCGCCCCTGCATCTGCCTGTCGGCGGACCATTCAATTTCGTCTGCGAACCCGGCAGCGCCCTTCACGATGCGGTTGCGGCGGCCCTCGAGACCGACCACAAGACCGTTACCATTGTGATGGCCATTGCTCACGATCAGAGCACGAACAATTCGCAATGGAAAGGATTTAACTATCTGTTTAATCCGAAAGAGATGACGACGCTGAACACAGATGCGGCCAGTCCGTGGAGCGGAATGTCCAACGCCAACGGCGAATTCTCTCCGGCGCTGATTTTTGTCCCGGAGCCGGCAACGATGGTCATCCTGCTGGCCGGCGGACTGCTGCTGCGTCGGCGGCAATAAACCTTATTACCCAGTCAGAAGAGCCTGGAGGCGTCTCTGAAAGGACGCCTCCAGGGCTCTGAGAAAATGTCACGGCTTCTTTTGCTGGGCGGCATCGGCTGTGCGGGATTTATCCGACGGTTTTTTGGAAAAAAACCGGGTTTTGAAAGAAAGGTTCCAATCGGTAAAGAAAAACAGATTTGCGCAGAATTGTCTTTTTTCAGGCGCAAAATTGCCTTGTGAGAAAATGTCGAATGTTCGACAATATTAAAGGAAGGGGTTTTCTCCCCTTTATGACCCTCAAACGGCTGAATGGAAGGGTACGCAAATGACCGAAAAAAAGGGATTTACACTTATCGAACTGCTCGTGGTCATCGCGATTGTCTCCCTGCTGCTGTCGATTGTCATCCCTGCGGTGAAAATGGCAAAACGCAAAGCCGGTGCCGCCGTATGCCTGACGAACGTTAAGAATTTTTCCTTGGCCTGGAATGCCTACCATGGGGAAAATAATGGAAGAATCATGAATTCCAATCCGAGCAACCCGGACGGCTGGGTTCTTCATCCGTTCCGTGAGAACGGCACGGCCTGTGATGGTTTTGCCGTGACGCCGCCGGTAACGGACGAGGACGAATGGCGCGGCATTGCCGCCGGTGTAATGTACCAGCAAATGGGTATTGAAGATTATGATGCATACCGTTGTCCTGTGGATAATCGAAAAAGCAAATACGACTTGACCCCTATCTTCCGCTCCTATGCCATGCCCGGCTGTCTTGGCAGTCAGATTCGGAAGATATCCGACATCAAGCAGCCTTCGAGACGATACAACTTTGTAGAAGAAGCCGAAGGCCGCAACTTCAACGTCGGCACGTGGGATTTTTATACCTCCGAAACCAATCCGGTGGGCGCATTTCCCTACTGGCGCGACCCCATTTCTGTGGCTCACGGCAACGGCAGTGTTCTGGGCTTCTGCGACGGCCATGCAGAAGTGCATCAGTGGGTGGACCGGCAGACGACCTATCGGCTCAAGTTCTATTTTGAGACGGCAGGAATTGACCATTACGGCTACGGCGGGAACAACTGTCTGAACGACCGGTTCCCGCGCGACCCGTCCCAGGTGACCGATACGGAATACATGGAGCAGGGCTGGGCGTATAAGAAAGGGTCCCGGTAATCCGTATTTCAAGGGACGGGCTGTCAATCAACGGTGGTCTCTTTGCCGCCCGTAAAATCGCCGTTGCAGTGTTTTCTGATTTCTTTTATTGCATTAGCTACTTGCTTAGTTCCCGATAATTGAATAATCTCTCTCTTACGATACGTTCAAATCAGGAGCGGACTGTGAACAAGCGGGATTTCTCCTCGAGCGTGTTTTGGGCCGTATGGATGACGTGTCTGTTTGTTGGTTGGGCAGCGGCTCAGGAAGCCGCCTCCTCTGCTGCACAAGTCAAGGAGCCCGTCGCAGGGATGATTCCTCCTCTTCCGCCGGACCTGCCGGAGGCCGTTCCGGCCTTTCCGGGGGCTTGGGGCGGCGGGATGTTTGCGACAGGCGGACGCGGCGGAAAAGTCCTGCTTGTTACCAATCTGGCCGACAGCGGCCCGGGCAGTCTGCGGGAGGCGATTGAGACGGAAGGCCCCCGCATTGTGGTCTTTCGTGTGGCGGGCATCATCCAGCTTCAATCCAACCTGGCCATCAATCACCCGCATATTACGATTGCCGGACAGACCGCACCGGGGGACGGAATCTGCCTTGCCGGGGCCTCGCTGGATATCAACACCTACAATGTGATTGTCCGTCATCTGCGGGTTCGACGGGGAATTACCACCGGCGGGCAGGGTTCGGACAACATCGGCGGAAATCCGCTTCATCATATTATTGTTGACCATTGTTCGACCAGCTGGGGGCGCGACGAAAATCTTTCGCTTTACCGCGCGATGGTCGAGCAGCCCGACCCGAAAAATCCCGGAAAGACCAAAATGGTCAAGACGTCCGTGAGGAATCTGACGATTCAATACTGCATCTCCAGCGAAGGGATGAAGCCGGGCCACGAATTCGGCGGCACCTGGGGCGGACAGGATTCGACGTTCCATCACAATCTGTTTGCGTGCAATACCGGACGCAATCCTTCCATCGGCATGGGCGGCGAGTTTGACTTCCGCAACAATGTCATTTTTAACTGGCGTCACCGGACGATGGACGGCGGCGATGAGACCTCGCTGATCAACGTGATCAACAACTACTATAAGCCGGGACCGGCGACGCTGGAGGATATGGTCAGCACGATTGTCCGCATTGAACAGCGGGATATGTACTCGCCCGGACGGCGGTTCCAGAACAGCCGCTGGTATCCTCCGGCCGGAAAACGGCCGGGCAAGTGGTATATAGCCGGCAACTTCATCGAAGGGCATCCGGATGTGACGGCGGACAACTGGAAGGGGGTCAAACTGATGGAAGGGCCGGGGACCCTCGAGATGGCCCGGGTCAATACGCCTTTTGAGGGATGGCCGGTCAATCAGCAGACGGCCCTTCAGGCGTATCAGGAGGTTCTGGCAAAGGCGGGGGCCACACGGCCGCGGCGCGACCCTGTCGATGCACGCGTGGTCGAGATGGTGCGAACCGGCAAGGTAAGTTTTGAGAATGGTATTATCAGCGACCCCCAGCAGGTCGGCGGATATCCGGACTATACATTCTCGCCTGACCAGGTGCCGGCGGATGCCGACAAAGACGGAATGCCGGATGACTGGGAAGTCAAGTATGGTTTGAATCCCAAAGATCCTTCAGATGCCTCCGTCGATTCGGACGGGGACGGCTATACCAACATTGAAGAGTATCTGAACGGCACCAATCCTCAGGAAAAAATCGACTACTTCAATCTGGACAACAACATAGACACAATCAGTTAGGGCTGTCGCATAATTTTCCTGTCAAGAGAGGTGGAGAAAAAAAGAAACCGCGGCGGCAAACCGCAGTTTCAGGAAAGTTTTGGGCTTTCGATGGAGTTAGAATTTTATCTTGAGAGCAGCGCCTAAGCCCCAGCCCTCCGGTGTGGCGGACAGTTCGAGATTGGTATCCCAATTTTTCATCAGTTCAAACTGCGCCCCGATATATCCGCCCCAGTTGTCTTCGGTCTTCAGCTCGCCGGATTCCTTAAGCAGACTTCCGCCGGTATAAGTGCCGTCGGTATAGTTCGAGGTTGTTGAACGGTTTTTGATATCGCCGTCCAGATAGTAGTAGAAGGGGCCGCCGTACAGCTTCCAGCCGCCCATATCGATTGTCGGACCGAAAGCAATCACCAAATCCCAGTATTCCACCATTGTTTCCAGTTTATTTACAATGGTTTCTCCGCCAAGGTCCGTGCTGCCGCTCGTGTCCGCCCGATTATCAATCCAGTTCCATTTGGCGGCCAGACCCCAGTCGATTTTATCCTGCTGAAAGAAGGTGAACTTTGTGCCCAGTCCCCAGGCATAATTCGTATCGAGATTGGAAATAGGCCGGCCGAAGGGGGCGTTCGAATCCATTTTAAGGTCGGCGGCTCCGATGGATGCGGAGATTTCCCACCAGGAATCAATTCCGTACCCGAAGGTGATGTAGTGCCGATGGATTTTTAATTCGTCGATTTTGAGGAAATATCCATCCCTGCTGCTGCTGACAATCTCCCTGTCGGCGTCCAAAGTGTATTGCGTTCCCGGAACTTCGGTTTTCTCCAGCTCCTGCTCTGAATAGGCGTATTCATAGCCGGCGCTCCATTGACCTTTGTCCAGTCCGGCCGTCGGTGTTCCGATAAAACCCGACGCCCAGACACAGCTTCCCAGTAGGCCCCAAATCAATCCTGCTGCAATCACTTTTTTCATTTTGTTCTCCTTTTCTCAATGTTGGTAAAATGTAAAGCACGCTGTGCAAACAATCTGTTTGAGGAAAATCCGCATCAATTCCGCCTTCATAAATGAAAATCATCTGTTAAGCAAGATAATTTTCGTGACAGCTTGCCCTCTGATTCACAGAGGCCGTTTTTCAGGCGGGTTCGGCGGACTTGCCGAATCGGCGGATGGTACGCTGGAGAAGGTCGCCGGCGGTCCGCAACAGGAACCGAAAGTCATCGGGTTCAAACAGAAGGCAGCGGAGGGAACGTTTGCTTTCGCGAAGATAGAAGAAAATCCACAAGGCCGCCGAAAGCCAGTAAGCCAGGGTACTGGCCAGGGCGGCGCCGATGATGCTCATGGACGGGATAAAGAGGAAATTCAGGACAAGATTGAGCAGGAACGTAGTGTAGCCGTTGATGACGGCGTATTTGGGTTTCTGCCGGGCGGCCAAATCGCCGGCAAGGATGTCGGCGGCACTGACAACGGCCACCCCGGCAATCAGGACAAGAAAAGGAGCAATCGAGCCCGCATACGGGCGGCCCAGCAGAAGGATGATGGCGGCGGCGCCGAGCAGACCGTACGGCACAATAGACAGCAGGCAGAACAGAAGCGTCAGCCGGAATGTTCGGGGCACCTCGGCCTGACGGTTCTGCAAATCAGAGGACAGATGCGGCAGAAAGGCCATCGAAACCGCGTTCGGCAGCAGACGCATCCGTTCCGCAATCGAGACGGAAATCATATACTGGCCGACCTGCTCCAGAGGAACCATAAAGCCGAGCATAATCTGGTCCTGATAGAGCACCAGAAAGGAGGCGATGTGGGACAAACTGACCTGAAGGCCGAAACGCAAAGATGTTTTCAGCAGTGAGCCGGTCTGGGGGAGCCAGCGGAAGTTCCAATAGGGGCGCAGATAGGCGGCGGCCAGCCCAATGCCCGGCAGGGTGCACAGGATAAACAGGACCATAGACCAGACGACGGTCAGGCGGCCCGCAAAAATCCATATCAGCAGGAGAACCAGCAGGGTGGCGGTTTGGACGAGCTGGACGCGGACGGACCGGCTGATTTGCCCGCAGCCGCGTACAAAAGTCATCAGATTCTGGGCGAGCATAAAGAAGGGAATATACACAAGACTCAGGGCAATCAGCATCGGAGTCATCTGGCCGAACTGGCCTTTGGGGAAAGGCAGGGCGAAGAAGAGGAATTCAACGAGGACGGCCAGCAAAGAGCCGGCCAGCGAAAGCAGAACCGTCAAGAGAAACAACTCGCGCCGGCGGTCCGGGTACAGACCGGGGAAGGCGGCACTGCTGACGTCCAGGCCGAAACTGAAGATTTTGGTCAGGACCAGAGGAAGCAGCTGGGCCAGACGGAGCAGACCGCGGTCTGCCGGGCCGAGGATGCGGGCTGTGAGCATGGCCGCCGCCACCATCAGCAGGGAAAACAGGATATTCCCGGCAAATTGCGTTTGAATGTTTTTTCCCAATGAAGCGGCCGTCATGGCTGAGAACATCCTTTTGGGGCTGTGAAGCGGTCAGAAAGTCTGCTCAAACTGCACAGCACGCAACCGTTATCCTTTTTTTCGCAGTTCGTTAATCGCCTTTGACAGCGGAGGACGAAGAACGCCTTTTTCCGTCACAATCGCGCTGATTCGCTCCGCATCCGTAACATCAAAAGCCGGATTATACCCGTCCACATCGGGCGGAGCAATCCGCAGGTTTTGGAAAGAGCAGACTTCATCCGGTGAACGGTGCTCGATGGGGATGAAAGACCCGGAAGGGATAGACAGGTCGAAGGTGCTGGTCGGGGCGGCGACATAGAAAGGAATCTGAAAATGGGCGGCCAGTATGCTCAGGCCCAGCGTGCCGATTTTATTGGCGGTGTCGCCGTTGGCGGCGATGCGGTCGGCTCCAACGAGCACGGCGCTGATTTTGCCGGCCTTCATCAGGGAGGCGGCCATATTGTCGCAAATCAGAGTCGGCCGGATTCCAAACTGACTCAGCTCCCAGGCGGTGAGCCGGGCCCCCTGCAGCAGCGGGCGGGTTTCATCCACATACACGCGAAATGGTTTGCCGTATCGGCGGGCAGTGTAGAGGATGCCCAGCGCGGTGCCGATTCCGGCGGTGGCCAAAGCGCCGGCGTTGCAGTGGGTCAGGACGCCGCCGCCGTCCGGAATGAGGGACCAACCGTGTTCTCCAATGGCCCGGCAGGTTTGAATGTCTTCCTGAAGGATGGTGCGGGCTACCAGAAGAAGGTGTCGGCGGAAGTCCTGGACATCGGATGTCGGGTTCTGTTCGGCAAAACGGAGGGCGGCTTTTTTCATCCGCTCCAAAGCCCAGAAAAGATTGACGGCGGTAGGACGGCTGGCGGCCAGCCGGGCGGCGGCATTTTCGAGGGCTGTCAGGGCCTGCGGAATCGAGGTGGGTTTGGCTTGGGAAACACCAATGCACAGGCCGAAGGCGGCGGCAATCCCGATGGCCGGTGCACCGCGAACAGCCAGAGTGCGAACGGCTTCTGTTACGTCTTCAACGGTCCGGCACGCAAGAAATCGAACTTCACCGGGCAGTTGCCGCTGGTCCAGCAGCACGACAGTCCCGTCAAGGCCGCCGTTCCATCGAATCGTATGAAAGGGGGGCTCAAACGGGTTCGCCATCGTTAAACTCCGAGGAGAATTTTGGCGGTACAGAAGTAAAGGACCAGACCGGTAATATCTACAATGGTGGTCAAAGCCGGACTGGCGACAACCGCCGGGTCGTACTTAAAGCGGGCCACGATAAGAGGCAGGGCGGCGCCGATAAGAGTCGCGGTAATCACCTGAAGCCCCAGAGCAATCGCGATGGCACTGGCAATCGTCGGCAGGGAATACCCGACGGGGATTTCAGAACTGCGGGACAGAAAGAGGACCTTGCCGAACGACAGCAGACCCAGCAGGACGGCTATCCCGATGGAGATTTGAAACTCTTTGCGAATCACCTTGAAAAAATCTTTCGGACGCAGGTGTCCGAGGGCCAAAGCGCGAACCACAACTGTAGCAGCCTGACTGCCGGTGTTGCCGCCGGTGTCGGCTACCATCGGCATATACAGAGCCAGAATCAGCATGTTCATCAGCGTGGTTTCAAAACTGTGAATAACCATTCCGGAAACCAGACCGAGTGCCGCCAGACCCACAACCCAGTAAACCCGTTTGGAGAAATGTTTCCACCAGGGCGTCTGGAGGTAGTTGCTGACCTCGTGGGTGCCGGCGATACCCATCAGCTTTTCAAGGTCTTCGGTTTGCTCCTGTCGAATGATGTCAATCGCATCATCGTGCGTAACGATGCCGACGAGGACCCCGTTTTCATCGACAATCGGAATGGCAATCAGGTCATATTTTTCGATCAGTTTGGCGACGACTTCCTGGTCATCACTGACCCGGGCGTAAATGGCGTCGGTATGCATGATATCCCGCACCAGCTGAGTCGGCTTGGCGGTGATTAAATCTTTCAGGGAGACGAATCCAATGAGTTTGCGGTTTTCGTCGATGACGTAGATGTAGTAAATGGTTTCCTTGGATGGGGCCTGAAGACGCAGCTGTTCCAGGGCTCCGGCTACGGTCATTTCCGGGCGAAGCACGGCATAATCCGTGCTCATGACCGCTCCGGCCGTGCGCTCCTCATAGGAAACCAGTTTGCGGATATCTTCCCGCTCCGCCTTGGCGACAAGCGGAAGAATCTCCTCCAGCAGGGATTCGTCGAGTTTCTGGACCAGGTCCGCCCGGTCATCCGGAGGCATTTCTTCGAGCAGCCGTGCCATATCCTTTCGGCTCGGCCCGGTAGCCAGCTCGACCTGTTTGTTCAGGTCGAAGAAGGAGAAGATTTCCGCCCGAAGAGGCGGCTCAAGAAGGTGCAGGACCTGCCAGATTTCCGCCGGTTCCAGGCCGCTGATTAATTCCGCCACATTCCCCGGGTGGTTCTGCTGGCAGAATTTTCGAATGGTTTCCGTGTCGCCGCTTGCCAGCAGCTCTCTCAGTTCCGGAATCAGAATCGGATTAATCATGTTCTGCCTCCCCTGCCGCGGCATCCATCCGGCCGGAGGCAGACAAGGAGTTTAGGCGGTGTACTCCAAAGGTCTGCCGGCCGTTTGGTCAGGCCGCAGCGGTTCTGAATAATCCCTGTCTTCAGCTTTGCCCAAAGGTTCTTTGGGAGGTGTCCTTTCTTCTTCCAACATTGCTACGTCTCTCTGTGTTAGAAATTTGGAATTATACCTTTAGGCGGAAAGAAGCGCCAACGCCTGTTTGACGGAAATTTTAAAATTTTTCAGAATTTTTCGGGTTGCCTGCTGTGGGAGAGGAGGACGTGGACTGGACAGGAGAGCCGCGGCGTTTTCGACGCCGGAGTCGGGGCATCTTCCACAGTGTAATGACCAGAAGGGCGCCCAAAACCGCTGCTGCCGTAGAGAAAAGCAGAGAGCCGGTCCAGAGATAGATGCCGTTTAGAATCAGATGGGCCGATTTGCTTTCTATTTGGTGAACATCCATAATGGATTGTATAAAGCCGATGTGTTCTATCAGGTATTTGCCGACTTTCCAGGCAGCCGTATAAACCGGAAGAGCAGTCAGGGGGTTTGTAATCCAGCAGGCGGCCATAGCAATCGGCAGATTCACCTTCAGAAAAAGGGCCCCGATGACGGCCAGGGTCATTTGGAACGGAATGGTGGGGGTAAAAGCGATGAATAGTCCCAGAGCCATCCCGCCCGCGATGGAGCGCCGGTCTGTCCGCCAGACAAGGTCATGAAAGAGAGTTTGGCCCCAAAATTGATGAAGCCGGCTGCCGTGAAGGTTTTGCCGGATAGAGGCCTGTTTTTTTCGCCAAAGACGAAGCCACATAAGTTTTGGATTCTGGGTTTTGAGTTATACGGATAGGTTCCGCCTTCTTATCCAGATTGTCCGGCTTATCATAGAGAGATTTGCGGGGGTGTCAATCCGGAAAAGACGGGAAATTCTCAGGCCCCCAGAAGGACGGCGGCAACATTGATTCCGTTAAAAAGAATGTGAATAAAGATGGGCTGCCAGAGTGAACCGCTCTTTTCATAAGCATAACCGAGTCCGATAGAGAGAATCACCAGGGCGGACAGGTGGGTTGGGTAAGGATGCATGGCGGCAAACAGAATTGAAACGACGGCAATGGACAGCCAGGGACGACCCAGAGCGGCCGTCAAAACCGACTGAAGAAGTCCGCGAAAGAGAATTTCTTCGAAAACGGGTACCACCAGGACGGCATTGACAAGAATCAGCAGTCGAATCCAGACCTGAGGGCAGTCCTGAAGGGCCGACAGGGACGTATGGCGGTCCATCGTAAAGTCCGGTCCGAAGAAGAAGCGTCCGATTTGGTATGTTCCTTCGAGGGCAAGGACAATCAGCGGCAGCAGGGCACAGAGGGTGGCGGCCGCGATGAAAAAGTCCTTTCGAATTCGTCGAAAGTCCAGGCCGAACCCTTTCAGTCCGCGGACAAAACCAAAATGGGCCACAGCCAGAAACAGAGCGGCCAGGTGCAGATACCAGAGGATAATGCCGCCGTGCAGAGCGGCTTCAAGGAGGGAGGGCCTGTCCGAAGGAACAGCCGCTTTGATGACGGATGCAATCAGGACTGTCCCAATCATCCAGACCAGCAATTGAACCGGAACAAACCAGGCCGGCAGGCGATGCCGGCGGACGGGGCAGCGAGTCAGCGGGTCGCCCCCGCGAAGGGAAATCAGCCATCGGAGCAGAAGCAGCCCGCCGAGCGTACAGACGGCCCAGCCGAACCAATCGAGCGTTCGAAGCCCAGAGCCGTCGAAAGCCGATTGCTGAGCGGCTGCCAGAGAGCCAATGAAATGTCTGCCTGTCCAAGAGGGCATTTGCAATCTCCGCTGGAGCGTGTTATAGTGAAAAGCCGTTCTTTTGGCAAAGGAAAAGCAGGATGGATATCTTTGAAATTGAAGGACCGGTACGTCTGGAAGGCGAAATCGAGGTGGCCGGCAGCAAGAACTCGACGCTGCCGATTATGGCGGCAATGATTCTGCCCGGCGGGGTGAGCACAATCCCCAATGCGCCGTATCTGGCGGATATCGCCTCGTTCGAGACGCTGCTGGAGAGCATGGGAGCCCGGGTCGAACGGACGGCCGACGGGGCCCTGCAGATTGACAGCGGGCCCCTGGATCGCCCCGTGGGGGAGTACGACATCGTGCGCAAGATTCGCGCCAGCATCTGCATTCTGGGGCCGCTTTTGGCTCGTTTCGGCAAGGCGCGGGTGTCGATGCCGGGCGGATGTGCCATTGGGGACCGGCCTGTGGATATTCATTTGCGCGGGCTTCGGGCCCTCGGGGCCAAGATTCATCTGGAGCAGGGCTATATCGTGGCCGAGGCCCCGGCGGGCGGCCTGGTGGGGACGCAGATTTTTCTGGGCGGGCCGTTCGGAACGACCGTGCTGGGCACGGACAACGTGATGATGGCGGCGGTGCTGGCCAAAGGCACGACGGTGATTGAGTCGGCTGCCTGCGAGCCGGAGGTGGCGGACCTGGCCAATTGCCTGAATGCAATGGGGGCAAAAATCAGCGGCATCGGCTCGCCGCGGCTGGTGATTGAAGGGGTCAGGCATCTGAATCCCGTTTCCTATTCCGTAATCGGGGACCGGATCGAGGCGGGCACATTTATGGCGGCGGCGGCCATTACCCGCGGGTGTCTGCGAATTCGAAACTGCCCCATTCACCAGATGCTGGCGGTGACGGACCGGCTTCGCCATATCGGCCTGACGGTAGAGGAGGGGCCCGGAGAGTGCACAGTGCGCTACGAAGGGCAGCTGCTTCCGGCCGATATTACCACGCAGCCGTATCCGGGATTTCCGACGGACCTGCAGGCGCAGTTTATGGCTCTGCTGGCGTTGGCCAGGGGAAACAGTGTGATTACGGAAAAAATCTTTCCGGACCGCTTTATGCATGTGGCGGAACTGAACCGGATGGCGGCGCATCTGCGCAAAGAGGGCTCCAGCGTGATTGTCGAGGGGGTGGAAAAGTTGATTGGCGCGCCGGTAATGGCCTCGGACCTGCGGGCCTCGGCGGCCCTGGTGCTGGCGGGCATGGCCGCCCACGGGCTGACCACGGTGCAGCGGGTCTATCACATTGACCGGGGCTATGAAAAAATCGAGGAAAAGCTCAACCGAGTCGGGGCCAAAATCCGCCGACTTGCAGTGTAGAAATATTTCATGCCTTGTCTGATTGAGAGGGTGCTATGGAGTGCAAGCAGGAAAAGAATCTGAAATTCTGCAGCTGTTCGTATCCCGGATGCAGCCGAAAAGGCATCTGCTGCGACTGCCTTCAATACCATTTAAAAAACCGCCAGTTGCCGGGCTGCTGTTTTCCACCGTCAGCGGAAAAGACCTATGACCGCAGTTTTGCGGCGTTTGCGAAGGCCTGGAATCTGTAAGAATTGTCTGCCGCTCCCTGCCCTTTAGTCAGGAAGGCCCTGCATCCATTCGGGCCAGGCGGGTTCAGGAGCGTTGGTGTCGCTTCCGCGGTGCCATTTCATCTTCCAGAGCTTCTTCAGCCCGTTCTGGTGAACTCCCAAATCCAGAAACAGGATATTGGTGCGCCCATCGTGACGGGCGATGGCGAAATGACGCATCTGGCGGCTTCCCCCGCCGGTCAGGTCGCAGTTGCTGAAATCCCCGTTTTTTTCAGGAGGCAGATTGTTGTTGTCCGGAAAGGCCCGAATCCACATGCTGTCCAGCACCAGCGGGATTTTGGAAGCACTTTCACCGACATCGAAGCGTCTCCAGTTCTTCGAGGTGGAGATGCCGTAAATTTCTTTTTCTGATGAAGAGACATGGCAGACCCAGCCGTTGATGCCGTAGCTGCCGAGGGCGATTGGTTCGGAGGAGTGAGGATACTGAATCGGGAAAGCGGCGAACGGCTGACCGAAATCGCTGGGAGGAATGGTGCCGGGCTGGGCGGCTGTCGGGCAGCAGCTTATGCTTTTGTTGGGGCCGGCGCTGACGGAGGAGGGGGAACCGGAAGGGCCTCGAGCGGTCTCGGAATAGGGCAGAAGCGAAATCATCCAGTCGCGGCTGTCTGCGGGCAGATAACCGTCATTGTCATTGGAATAGATAACCAGATAAATCCCCCACTGTTTGAGGTTGGATTGACAGGTGATGGTCTGAACCCTTCCCTGGGCCTTGAACAGAGAGGGGATAACGATTGCCAGCAGCAGTGCAATCAGAAACACTACTACGAGCAGTTCAAGGACTGTAAACCCGGTTTTGGAATACCGGCTGTTCATAATCCTCCGGCGCGATTCCGTCCTTTTTTTATCGCCCCTCTGCTGATTCATCGTATCGCAGGGTCAGGAGAAAATCAATAAGAAAATAAGGACTTTATATTATTATCATATATAGACAATAGTATATCTCCTATTAAGGTCTTATAATAACATGATTTTTTATCTATTTTAAAAGGGTTTCCTGATTTATTATATGCTTATTGACAGTATATATCGTCTATAATAAGGAAAATTTAAAAAAAATTAGAAAATTTTGAAAAAGAGACTTGAACTGCATAGGGAATATTCCGTAGAATATGTTAACAAGATTACCCTCCTCCTCCTAATGCCAGGTTCTTCAACCTGGGAAAAAAGCAGCGGTTGCCTCCTTGCCGCTGCTTTTCTTTTTTTTAAAGTGTTTCAAAAAACATTTTTCTTTCACTTATATAGGGAATAATACGGATGTTCTTGTCATCCCATTTCTGGTATGGTTCTTGCTGCCGTTCGAGGAAGAAGTCCATAGCACAGTGACAAATCTTTTGGTAGATTATGGGGTGTTCGAGCGGGCCAGGAATGATAGCGTATTTGGGAAAGCTGGGCAGTTGAATGGAATCTCTGCGTTTATCGGAAATGTGCGAAGTCTTGCAGCATCCGTTTCCTGCGCAGGCGGAACGGATGATAACAGGGGTCAGCATTGATTCTCGTACCATTCAGCCGGGGGAGTGTTTTTTTGCTGTTCCGGGCGAGCGTTTTGACGGCCACGACTTTCTTCATCAGGCAGAGCAGAAAGGGGCGGCTTGTGCCGTCGTTCACAAAGAACTGCCGGCGGATTTAAAGATTCCGGTCATTCGCGTGGAGGATACGGTTCGTTCGCTGGGGCAGCTGGCGGCCTGGTATCGAAGACGGCTGAAGGCCCGGGTGATTGCAATTACCGGTTCCGTCGGCAAAACCACTACACGCCATCTGCTATTCGGCGTGCTGGGCCGTCATTTTCGGGCTCGGCAGGCCCCGAAAAGCTTTAACAATCAAATCGGTGTGCCGCTGACGCTTTTGTCCGCTCAGCCGGAGGATGAGATTCTTCTGGTGGAAATCGGGATGAATCATCCCGGCGAGATTGCCCCCTTGAGCCGGATGGCTGGTCCGGATATTGCCGTGATTACCCATATTGCGCCGGCCCATTTGGAGGGGATGGGTTCCATAGCGGCCATTATTCAGGAAAAAGCATCGATTCTGGAGGGACTTTCTTCTGAAGGAAGGGCCTACATCAACGGCGATATTCCCGAGTTGGTAAGTTATGTTCGACAAAATTATTCCCATCCGGTCATTACCGTCGGCGAAGGGCCTGATTGTATGGTTCGAGCGGAACGGCTGCACAGCTGCGGGACCAACGGCTGGCTGCAGCTGGAAGGGCAGACCATTCGGGTCCCGCTGGCCGGTATCGGTTCGCTTCGCAACAGTTTGATGGTATGGGCGGTTTGTCGGGATTTGGGCGTCCGTTTATCGGACTTTGCAGAGGCGATGAAGACGGTCACACCGGCGGATATGCGGATGCAGCTGGAGCATATCGGGCCGCTGACGGTGCTCAATGACTGCTACAATGCCAATCCGGCCTCGATGGAAAATGCCGTGGATTGTCTGGTGCGGATGGCTCAGTCGCAGGGACGGCGGAGCGTGTTTATCGCGGGGGATATGCTCGAACTGGGCAGTGAGAGCGACCCCCTGCACCGTCAATTGGGAAAGTTTGCCGCCGAACGCGGGGTCGGGGTAATTTTGGCGGCAGGCCGTTTCGCTCAGGCTTTGGCGGAAGGAGCGGCTCAAGCCGATAATCTTTCGGGCAGTACCGGTGTGCGTATTGCTTTTGGAACGGTGGAAGCCCTGTGCAATAATCTGCACTTTTATGTTCAGCCGGACGATATAATACTCATCAAGGCGTCCCGCTCCGTCCGTCTGGAACGAGTTGCGGAACGGCTGCGGGAGCTGTTCGCCGGACGACAGAGTGCCTCTTAGAAAACGAGGAAGAAATTGATTTATCATCTTTGCGAACTTTTACAGATTTACCGCATCGGTTTTTATGCCTATGAGGATGTTCTTTTTCGGGCGGTCATAGCGGCCCTGACCAGCTGGGGGCTGACATTCTGGATGGGGCCGAAGGTGATTCGCTGGCTGATGCGCAAGAAAATCGGCGACCGGCCTGAGTTTCATCATGCTGCTCTCAATGAACTGATGAAAGACCGCGCCAATACCCCGACGATGGGCGGCATTATCATTCTGACCGGAATTTTAACCAGTACACTTCTGTGGTCCAAACTGACCAATCCGTTTATGCACAAGGCGGTGATTCTGGTGCTCTTCTTCGGCTGGATTGGGGGGCTGGATGATTACTGGAAGCTGACCGGAAAAATCGCCGGACAAAGCCGGGACGGTCTGCTGGCCTGGCAGAAACTGGTTTATCAGCTGGGCGGCTCCTTCCTGGTAGCGTGGTTTTTGTATTCGGATATGAGGGAGCTGGAGGATGCGCGGCTTTTGTGGCTTCCGTTTTATAAGCACGGCATCCCGCTGGCGGGCTGGATGTTTGTGATCCTGTCGATGCTGTACATTACCGCCACGAGCAATGCGGTGAATCTGACGGACGGGATGGACGGACTGGCCTCGGGCTGCATCGGGATTGTTTCGACGGTGCTGGTGATTCTCTGCTATATTGCCTCAGAGGCGATGGGACGGGCCACCACGATGACCTGGGCGGGATACCTGCTGCTGCCGCGGGTGCCCGGGGCGGGGGAGCTGTGCATTTTCTTTGCAGCGATTACCGGCTCCATTCTGGGTTTCTTGTGGTACAACTGTCATCCGGCGCAGGTGTTTATGGGCGATATCGGGTCGCTGCCGCTGGGGGCGGCGATGGGCTATGGGGCGATTGTGACCCGTAATGAAATCCTGCTGCTGCTGATTGGAGGGGTCTTTGTCATGGAACTGGGCAGCGTGATTCTGCAAGTCGGCTATTTCAAATATACCAAATATAAATACTCGGCCGGACGCAAACTGTTTAAATGTGCACCGATTCATCACCATTTCCATTTGAGCGGCTGGTCGGAACCCCAGGTGGTAGTGCGGTTCTGGCTTCTGTCGATTGCGTTTGCGATTCTGGCGCTGGCGACTCTGAAACTGCGGTAAGACGATGCAATCCAAAACACTCTTCTGGTCAGCAGGGGCGGTTCTTTTGGTTTTATCCTTCGGGTTTCAGGGGGTTCGCGGCATTTGGCAGCCCGACGAAGGATATTATATCGGAACGGCCGTCAATATGGATTTGAACCGGGATTATCTGGTTCCTCGACTCGGAGAAGAAATCTTTCTGGACAAACCGCCTCTGCTGTATTGGGGTATTTTGGCCGGTCTGAAACTCTTCGGATACAGCGAATTTTCTGCACGGTTTTTCCTCGGACTGTGCTATGCACTCACCTGTTTGACAGTCTTTGAGCTCGGTCGGTCGTTCACGGGCCGTCTGCAGGATGGTTTTTCGGCTGCGATGGTTTATGCCACGATGATTCTTCCGTTTTCGGCGGCCAATTTTCTCACAATGGACACACCGCTGACGCTGTTTACAACCCTGTCGATGGCGGCTTTTTGGAAAAGCACCCGTCCGAAAGAGCCCCGAAAGACCCTTTGGAAAATCCTGTTGTGTGCGGCGGTCGGGCTGGGATTTCTGACCAAAGGGCCGGCGGTTCTGATTCCGTGCGGGGCGATGTTTGTTTATCTGCTCGTCCGCCGAGAAGTGATGGCCTATCTGCGGGGATGGTGGCTGCCCGCGGGGATATTGGTTTTCGCTCTTCTTGGTTTCAGCTGGTATCTTTTTGTGAGTTTGCGGATTCCCGGCGCAGCAAAGTATCTGTTTATCAGTCAGGTCTGGGGCCGGCTGGTTTCGGATGCGTATCAGAGAAATCCGGGTCTGAAGGGGGCTTTGATTTATCTGCCGGTTTTGCTGCTGGGGACCCTGCCGTGGAGTGTGGAGTGGTTCCGTCATCCCGATGGAATTCGGCGATTTTTCCGCTGGGAGGGGTGGAAGCGTCTGACCGCAAACCCTTCTTCTTTGTTTTTGGCCTGCTGGATTTGTGTTCCGATGACGGTGTTAACCTTGGCCAGTTCCAAATTGGGACTTTATGCTCTGCCGGTGTTTCCGGCCCTGGCGTTGGCTTCGGCGCGGCTGATTCCGGCCTGGTTTGAAAAATCAACATGGATTCTTTCACCGGAGGGGCGGAAAGGGCTTGCTTTTGCTGCGATTTGGTGTGTTCTGCTTTTGGGTGTGCGGGCGGGAATGGGGTTTGTGCCGATTCGTAATGACTGCCGGGCTCTTTGGGAGGAGCTGAAGCCGTATTTGCCGAGCGGACAATATGAAATTGCAGCCGTCGGGGAACGGGTGGACGGTCTTTGGTTTTACGGGGCAATGGAAGTCGAAAATATCTCCCGGGACGATACACCTTATCCTGCTTTTATGTTGTCGGAAACGATGGAAGAGGAAGTTCAGGAGATGCGGGAGGATGTTTTTCCTCATTTGTTTCTGCTTCCGAATTCCAAATCCCTGCCGAAAATAAAAACGGCTTTGGAACGAAGCGGCTGGAGGATAGAGGAGATTCCCCTCCTGCACGGCCGCCGGCTGCTGATCTGCACTCCGCCTGAGAATCGGCTGGAAGTTGTGCAGCCGGTTGATTCATCTTCAGCGAGTTCTTTTTCAAAGCCGGCCGCCTCTGCGGAATAATCGGAAGGCACAATGTCCGTCTGTGCAATGAACCTGCCCGGCGGACCTAAAGAGTTTGGCCGTTTCTATTTTTCCTGGGACTTCAGCGTCAGCACAGCCGGTTTCAACTCCCCGCCGGCGGCTTTGATTTCGATGGTTCCCGGCTGTCTTTCCGACTGAACAATCAGCAGGCCGCGTCCGCGGTAGGCGGGATATGTCTTTCCTTTGTGATTTTCGTGGCAGGCGGGGTCGCCGTTGCCAACCGCCAGAATTCGCCCCGGGCCGCGGATGTCAAAGGATACGGAATCTGAAGCGGACGGCACAACGGTTCCGTTTGCGTCTGTAATGAAAAACTCCACCAGAGCGATGTCTCTTCCATCGGCCCGCAGCATGGTGCAGTCGGGAATCAGACGGATTTGCTCGGCGGCACCGGCGGTGGTGAGGGTGTACCGGCAGACCTCTTTTCCCCCGTTTCTGCCGACGGCGGTCAGCGTGCCGCTTTCAAAGGGCACCGGCCGACGGATGGTTCGCTCGGGCACACTCAAGGGGGCGGAAACACCCAGCGATTTGCCGTTGAGAATCAGCTCCACTTCCTGACAGTTTGAGTAAATCAGCACCGTAACGGTTGAGCCGGCCGGCCAGTTCCAATGGCTTTGCGGCTCCGCTCCCCGCCGAAAACCGTCTGCGCCGGATATGGCAGCCAGATAGACCATCGGCTTGTCGGACCACCAGGCCTGCCGCTGCCAGGCGATGGGTTTTTTCAGATTGCACAGGTCAAAGAGCCCCCGCGTCCAGCTGCGGACGGGCCAGCCGGCGGCCTCGCCCAGATAATCATAACCAATCCAGAGAAATTGCCCGGAGACATAAGGATTTTCCAGCACGGCTTTCCAGGCGGCAAACGACATACTGTTTTCGCTTCCGAGGATGCAGCGGCTGGGGTACTGCTGGTGGTCCTGGGCGTACCGCTGTTCCTGATAATTGTAGCCGACGACATCCAGCAGGTCGGCAAACCCGACGAGGTTGGAGACGGCGGCGTTGGCCAGGGCGGCCGTGATGGGCCGGGTGCTGTCGAGGGCACGGACGGCTTCGGCCAGCGGGCGGGCCAGCTTGGTCAGGTTTTCCGCCGGCGGCTGGTCGGGCTTATATTCCGCCCCCATTGACGGATGCGAGAACGGGTCGTTGGCAAAGTCAATCTCGTTGCCGATGCTCCAGAGGATAATCGAAGGGTGATTGCGGTCGCGGCGAACCATATCCTGAATATCGCGGACGGCCCATTCTTCGAAGACCTTGCCGTAGCCGTCAAAGCCGGGCGTGCCTTTGTTCCAGCCCTCAATCCATTTCTTCTTGGGCGGGGTATATTCATCAAAGGCCTCATCCATCACCAGAAATCCCATCCGGTCGCACAGGTCCAGCAGCTCCGGCGCCGGCGGGTTGTGGCTGGTGCGGATGGCGTTGCAGCCGATTTCCTTCAGCTGGGTCAGGCGGAACTGCCAGAGTTTCTCCGGCACAGCCGCCCCGAGCGGGCCGCCGTCGTGGTGAAGGCAAACCCCCTTGATTTTCAGGTTTTGACCGTTCAGGAAGAATCCTTCGTTGGGGTCAAAACGAATCGAACGAATGCCGAAGGGGGTGTCGATTTGGTCAACGGGTTTTCCGTCCTCGACAATAGCGGTTTCCAGCCGATAGAGAACCGGGTTGTCCGGCGACCAGAGCCGGATGTTTTCGAGGGTGAAATGCCGGCGGTGGATGATTTGTTTGCCGGGCTGGATGGTTTGTGAATCCTGCTGCCGACTGATGCACCGATTTTGGGCGTCAAAGATGGAGGAAACGATTTGGATGCGGGCGGCCTGCGTTCGGCCGTTCAGCAGGGCGGTCTCGATAGACACGGCGGCCTTTTCGCCCTCCAGCGGTTTGGATTGGATAAAAACGCCCCAGGGCAGGATGCGGAGCTTGTCGGTAATAATCAGCCGCACATGCCGGTAGATGCCGGAGCCGGTGTACCAGCGCGAGTCGGCAAAATCGGAATGATCGACGCGGACGGCCAGCACATTGGGGCTGTCAAAGAGCAGATGGTCCGTCAGGTCGTACTGAAAGCCGATATAGCCGAAGGGGCGTTTGCCGAGAAACTGTCCGTTCAGCCAGACCTCCGAGTTCTTATAGACGCCGTCAAATTCAATCAGAACAGTCTTGTTTTTCCAGTCCGACGGGGCGGTGAAGGTCTTGCGGTACCAGCCGATGCCGCCGGGCAGATAGCCGGTGCCGCTGGCCCATTGCCGGCTGTAGGGGCCCTCAATGCTCCAGTCGTGCGGCAGGTTGACCATCCGCCAGGCGCTGTCTTCAAAATCGGTCTGCTGTGCACCGGCAGCGTCTTCTTTGAGAAACTTCCAGTCCCAGTCGAAATCCAGGACGATTCGGGGCGATGCGTCTGCTTTCGCCTTTTCAGGACCGAATGAAATGAGCAGCAGAAGAAAAAGAAATACCCGTTGGGCAGCGGTTTTTGTTTTGGATTGGTTTGTGTTCATTGGGCTCCTCAGATCAAAGAGTTTCCCGAAATGCGTCAGGCATTTTGTCCGCAGCATTTTTTGTATTTTTTTCCGCTGCCGCACGGGCAGGGGTCGTTGCGTCCGACTTTGGGCTGTTCGAGACGGATGGTTTTGACCTTGACTTCACCCTGCGGGGCCTGGGCGGCGGCCTGCTGACGCTGGGCCATCTCGAACTGGCCGACCTGGTCATGCTGGGCCTGGCTGATGGTCCAGACGCTGCGCCGCTGGGCCGCCGGTTCAACCAGCCGCACCCGGAAAATCACATCCGTCACCTTGTCGTCAATCGATTCGAGCATCTGCTCGAACATCTGATACCCCTCGTGTTTGTACTCAATCTTGGGGTCTTTCTCCGCGTACGCCCGCAGCATGATGCTTTCTTTGAGCCGGTCCATCGCGTACAGGTGGTCTTTCCAGGCCGCATCGTGAATCTGCAGCAGCACATATTTTTCCAGCTCGCTCAGTTCCCGGCGGAGGAAGGCCCGCGCAGCCGTCAGGATGTCCGCCTGGGCCTGTTGTTTGTCAGACCACTGATTCGGGTCAAAGCGAGCTGCAAACCGCTCGGCGGCCTGCTGCGCCAGCTGTTCGAGGGAGGCGGCCTGTTCCGTCATCCGGGCGATGTCCTCCTCCAGACCGCCCCGATAATACCGCTCGCTGCAGGCCAGCAGTTTCTGGTAAAGGTCCTGCGGTTTGGCCGTCTGAACCTCTTCGAGGGTCAGGCCGATTTGGTAGCGGCGGTTGGCCCATTCGACAAGGGCTTCCATTCCGTACACATTCGGCCCCTGCGGACCAAAGGCCATATTCATGGCAAACTCGACCGGGTATTCGATTTGCCGTCGGATATATTTTTCCCGCACCTTTTCCAGCAGGATCGAACGAATCTGCTCTTTTTTCTTCTCTCCGAGCACATCGGCCGGCAGGTCAATGTCAAACTTGTTTCGCGTCCAGGTCCGCAGGCTCTGCCGGGCAAAATCCTCCCGGAGGAAATCGGCTAAACGGGCGGCGTCTTTCTTACGCACCAGCTGGCAGGCCGAGTCAATCAGCGTTTCCTCGATTTCTTCGGCGGACATCTGCCGCAGTTTGGAGACCGACAGATTGACCTTAAAGGCGCTCATGGCCCAGCGGGTCAGGGCATCCAGTTTCCAGGTGGCGGGGTCTGTGTAATCTTCGAGATATTCCCCCAAGGCGATTGAGATTTCACTGGACAGGTTCTTGCAGGCGGCTTCTTTGATGCGTTCCTCGATTTCCTCCGCCTCCATCCCTTCGATTTGACGGGCGTCCAGCTCCACGGAGAATTCATTTTTGGCCCATTCTGCGATGCATCGGTACGGATACAGCGGGTCGAGCATAATATGCAGGGCCTTGTCGATGACGGCCTCGAGCATCGACTCTATAATGCCCTGAAGGTCTTCGCCTTTGAGCAGACTGCGGCGCCGGGCATAAAAAATCTTTCGCTGATAATCCATCACCTCATCGTATTCGAGCAGGTTTTTGCGGATTTCAAAGTTGCGTTCCTCGACCTTCTTTTGCGCCTTTTCAATGCCTTTGCTGATGCGCCGGTGCTGAATCGGCATTCCCTCCTCCCAGCCCATAATCGGCATCGAGAGGGCCTTGATGACCCATTCCGGAGAAAAAATCCGCAGCAGGTCGTCATCAAAACTCAGGAAAAAGACGCTCGAGCCCGGGTCGCCCTGACGTCCGGCACGTCCCCGCAGCTGGTTGTCGATGCGGCGGGCCTCGTGGCGTTCGGTGCCGATGATATGCAGTCCGCCGACCCACCGATCGCCGCGGCGCAGCTGGAAGACCTCCGCCAGCGGCTCGTTCGATTTGACGGTGAGCGTTTTGCCGGTTCCGTTCTGGCGGAGGGTATAAATCTGAACGCCTTTTTCTTCGGGACTCGGCTCGGATTGAATAACCTCCCAAAGGACTTCGGGGGCCAGTTTGATGTCGGTGCCGCGTCCGGCCATGTTGGTGGCGATGGTGATGTTGCCGCGTTTGGAGCCGTCCGGGGCGGTATGCTGCTGGCCGGCTTTTTCGACGATAGCCGCTTCGCGGGCGTGCTGCTTGGCATTGAGGACCTCGTGCTCCAGACCGTGCCGTCGGGACAGCGCCGCCGAAAGGGCCTCGCTTTTTTCAATGCTGACTGTGCCGACCAGAACCGGACGGCCCGCCGTGCTCGTGCGGTAAATCTCCTCCACGATGGCGTTGAATTTCTCGCGTTCGGTCTTGTAAATCAGGTCATCGCGGTCTTCGCGGATGCAGGGACGGTTGGTGGGAATGACGACTACTTCCAGTTTGTAAATCTTCAGAAACTCCTCCGCTTCTGTGGCGGCGGTGCCGGTCATTCCGGCGATTTTTTCATACAATTTAAAAAAGTTCTGCAGGGTGATGGTGGCCAGCGTTTGGGTTTCTTCCTTAATCTGGACGTTTTCTTTGGCCTCCACGGCCTGATGAAGCCCGTCCGACCACTGCCGGCCGTGCATCAGACGCCCTGTGAACTCATCGACGATAATGACCTTGCCGTCCAGGACCACGTAGTCCTTTTCCCTCTCAAAAACCACGTGAGCCCGCAGGGCCTGCTCGAGCATGTGGGGCCAGTCCATATTGGAGCCGGTAAAGAATGAGCCGACACCGGCCAGCTCCTGTGCGGTCCCGATGCCTTCATGGGTCAGATGAACGGACTTGGAATCCTTCTTGACGACAAACAATTGCGGAATACCCAGCAGTTCCGCTTCTTCCTCGTCGAGGTCAAACGGGTCATAGCGGAACTTGGCGAGCATTTCGGACAGGTCTTTTTCGGATTTTCCGGCCGATGCCGCCCGCTGCCGCAGATAGTCCTGCTCTCCGAGCCGGCTGAGCATGGAGGAATAAATCTGTTTTTGTCTGCTGACCAGCTGGCGGGCGACCGAATCGGCTTTTTTATAACGCGATACATCGTCAAAGGCCGGGCCGGAGATAATCAGAGGGGTTCGGGCTTCGTCAATCAGAATGGAGTCAACTTCGTCGATGACAGCATATTCGAGCGGCCCCTGCACCATCTGCTCCAGCGACAGCTTCATATTGTCGCGAAGGTAGTCAAAGCCGAATTCATTGTTGGTGCCGTACGTAATATCGCAGGCGTACTGGTTCCGCCGTTCGGGGCCGACGGTGTCCATATCCGCCTGAATGGCGCCGACCGTCAGGCCCAGGGCCCGATAGATAGGGCCCATCCATTCCGCATCGCGTTTGGCCAGATAGTCGTTGACCGTAACAATGTGAACGTGTTTTCCGGTCAGGTGAACCAGATAGGCCGCCAGCGTGGCCACCAGCGTTTTTCCTTCACCGGTAGCCATTTCCGCGATTTTCCCTTCATAAAGGACATTTCCGCCGACCAGCTGGACATCAAAGTGCCGCATCTTGACGGTCCGTCGTGCGGCCTCCCGCACCACCGCAAAGGCCTCCGGCAGAATCTCTTCCGGACGGGCCCCGTTTTGAAGCCGTTGCTTGAACTCTGCGGTTTTGTTTTTTAATTCTTCATCCGTCAGGGCTGCAACGGCCTGTTCATATTCCCCGGCGGCTTTGGCCGTCTGCATATAAGCGCGTACCAGACGTTCGTTGCGGGAGCCGAAGAGTTTCAGAAGCCATCGATTCAGACTGGTGATTGCCATACCATTTATCCTGATATTGTCGGTTCACTTTCTCAGTAATATTTCGATTCCTTTATAATGGATTCCGGCGAACACGGCAACTTCAATCCGATTTGTTCCCCTTGAGAATCTTGCTTGCATTGCAAACATTGAAACGGTAAATTATTCGCGTTTTATTTTTGTAAGGAAATGAAAATGCGTCAATTAGCGATAATGGGTGTCCTGTTATTGGCAGCTGCTGCAGTGGGGTTTGGCCTCGGTTTTCTGGCCTCCAAACCCAAAATCAATGCGGCTCGGGCGGAAACGGAAGAAGTCAGAATCCAGCTGCAGAATCTGGAGCTGCAGTCGCAGCAAAAACAGCGGGCGGCGGACGATGAAATCGCCAAATTGAGGGCGGAATTAATGCGGACCCGCAATGACCTCACGCGGGCCAATACCGATTTAATCAAGGCCAGGACCGATTTGGCTCAGATGAAGACGGCTCTCGAACAAATAGCGGCTTCCGGCTCGGCTTCCCAGCCCGCTGCAGAACCGGACAAAGCCGTTGTCTCCGTTTCCTCTCCGACAGCACCCTCGACTTCGGCTCCTGCGGCCGCTTCCCCTGCTGCGGCGGCGCCGAGCTCCTCTTCTCCCTCGCCCGCTTCCTCTTCAGCGGCACCGGCGGGGACCCGTGAATATGTGATCAAAGAAGGGGACAGTCTCTGGAAGATTGCCGCCACCCAGTTGGGCAACGGGACCCGATATAAGGAAATTCTCCAGTTGAACCCGCATCTTTCTTCCAATAAACCCCTGGAGGTTGGCTCCAAAATTCGAATTCCGGCCAAATAGCGGTCCGGTGTAACGGTCGGGGGCTTGCAAAAAGGGCTTTCGCAGAAGGGGGGTATGTTCTGTCGAATGGGATAAGAAACGGCCTGAGGAGGAGATGTCACAGACCGCCGCAGCCGTTCGGAAATCAACAGGAACAGGCGACCGATGAGCAAATATTATCTGCCTTGGTTAGTGCCCCTGATGCTGACAGCCGCCGGAGCGGGTCTGCTGAGCGGCTGGATTTATTCTTATTATCATCTGTCGGTCCCGATGCGTCTGCCCGGAGAGGATGGGCGGCCGGATGTTTCCGTGCCGCAAGCAGATGCCGGCAAAACCAAACAGGGGCACCTGGAGACATTCGACGGGATTCCCTCCAAGTCTGCCGGGATGTGGCCGACTTTTCGCGGCTTCAATTACGATGCCGTCAGCACCGAATCAGTTCCTCTGATCCGTTCATTTCCTTCCGGCGGTCCGAAAGAGCTGTGGCGTGTTTCTTTGGGGGAAGGATATGCAGGACCTGCTGTACGGAATGGGCGGGTCTATCTGATTGATTATGACATGGACCGTCAGGCCGATGCGATTCGCTGTTTTTCTCTGGAGGATGGGCGGGAAATCTGGCGGTACAGCTATCCGGTTGCGGTGAAGCGCAATCATGGAATGAGCCGAACGATTCCGGCGGTGGATGACCGATTTGTTGTGACGATGGGGCCGCGCTGTGATGTAACCTGTCTGGATGCGGATACGGGGCGGTTTCGCTGGGCAATTGACCTGGTCAGGGAATACGGGACCCAGGAGCCGCTCTGGTATGCCGGGCAGTGCCCGCGGATTGAAGAGGGGAAAGCTATCCTGGCTCCGGCGGGAAAAGACGTCCTGATGATGGCGGTGGATTGTGAAAGCGGGCAGGTTGTCTGGAAAACCCCCAATCCGCGCCGCTGGCAGATGACGCATTCGTCCATTCTTCCAATTACGCTGGAGGGGCGCCGAATGTATGTCTATTGTGCCGTCGGCGGTGTTGCCGGAATTGCTGCTGATGATGGAACGCTCCTGTGGGAAACGGATGCCTGGACGCTCCGCATCCATGTTCCTACACCCGTCTGGCTCGGGGACGGCCGGTTATTTTTTTCCGCCGGCTACAATAAAGGCAGTATGATGATGCGTCTTATCAGGCAGCAGGATGTTTTCGTCCCGGAGATTTTGTTTTCTCTCCGGCCGGAGGTGTTCGGCTCGGACCAGCAGACGCCTATCTTCTATCAGGGATTTTTGTATGGTGTCAGGCCGAATAAAGAGATGGTTTGTTTGGATACAGACGGCAAAATCCGTTGGTCCAGCGGACCGCAGAACAAATTCGGACTGGGGCCCTATATCATAGCAGACGGTCTAATTATTGTCCTGAATGATGACGGCGTTTTGTCTTTAATTGAGGCCCGCCCCGATGAGTTTGTTTTGCTGGCCAGGGCCAAGGTGCTGGAGGGGCACGAAAGCTGGGCCCCGCCTGCTTTGGTTGAAGGACGTTTGATTGTGCGAGATTTCACAACTATGAAATGCCTGGACTTGCGAAGGCAGGAATAATTAAGCGGACTTGTTCTTTGGGGCACAATTAGCTGCTGTTAAAACAGCGAGGTTGAATGAAACAGCGTTTACACAAGCAGAGGGCAAAAGCGGATGGGGGGGGGGTCGCGGTGCTTTTGGCCCTGACCGCCTTTGGGGCCGGGTTTTTGGCGTACTGGTTTGTGGACCGCCGGTTTGTCCGGCAGCAGGTCCCGCAGGCCTATCGCTATTCCATCGAGGAATTGACGGCAATCGAACCATCCTGGCTGGTTTATCGGCAAAGCAGGCCGCCTATCGAAACGGCTCTTCTTGAGGCCGTTGCTATAGACGTGGATTCAGAGGGAGCCATTTGGGCCGCAGGGGACCGGAAGCTATTGCGGTTTAATTCGGACGGTCGAAAAGACACAGAGATTTCCCTGTCCGCCAAACCAACCGCTTTCAAAACCGTCGATGGAGTACTTTATGTCGCGATGACAGACCGCATTGAAACCTATTCACCAACCGGCGAGAGATTATCCGCCTGGGCACCGGTCCGGACGGCATTGTTTACTTCCATTGCGGTTGGGCCGGAGGATGTGTTTGCGGCGGATGCCGTCGGCAAGGTGATTCATCGTTTTGACAAACAGGGGAATGCTCTCGGACGCCTGGGGGAAAAGAATCCCTCACGAGGCATCGAGGGGTTTGTGATTCCCAGTCCGTATTTTGATGTCCTGATTGCTCACGACGGCCTTTTGCGGGTCAACAATCCCGGACGTCAGCGCATCGAGGCCTACACCTTCGACGGCCATCTCGAATGGCACTGGGGAATCCCGTCCGTGAAACTGGAGGGCTTCAGCGGCTGCTGCAATCCGATTGCCCTGGCCCAGCTGCCGGACGGAACCTTTGTGACCGGCGAAAAAGGGCTGGTTCGTGTCAAGGTGCATGATGACCACGGCCGTCTGGTCGGCGTCGTGGCCGGGCCGCAGCAGCTGGGCTGGAAGGGCCCCATTCGGGTTTGCCAGACCCCCGAGGAGTGCGGCAGCCGGGGACTGGATGTCGCCGCAGACGGGCAGGGGCGGATTTACGTGCTGGAACAGGTTCGAAATACCATTCTGATTTTCGAGAAAAACGAATGAATGATTGCAGAATTTCCGACGACGGTGCGGACATTTCGCGGCGTCTTTTTTTGAAGCAGGCGGCTCGGGCAGGTGTGTGGGCGGCTTTGGGGGCGCTGTCTGCTTTCTGGGTTCGAAGCCGGCGGACCGAGACCGGCTGCGCTCATCCGGCGATTGCGGATTGCCGCCGGTGCTCTTCGTTCCGGACCTGCTCACGGTCCGGGGCTGCTGAAAGAAAACTCTCTTCGGAGAAATTCGATGAATCATCCGCCCTCTGAACTTCTCAGCCGGCGCCGTTTTCTCAAAGACGGCCTCTGGACGGTTTCGCTGGGCGCTGCCGGGGCCGCTGCAGCGGCTTTGGCTTCGCGAAGCCGGGCGAAAGAATGGGTCTGGCAGATTGACCCCTACAAATGCATCGGCTGCGGCCGCTGTGCCACGCATTGTGTCTTAAGCGAGTCTGCGGTCAAATGTGTGCATGCGTTCGAGATGTGCGGCTATTGCGATTTGTGCACGGGCTATTTCAGTCCGGACCCCAAAGCCCTTCAGACCGGCGCCGAACATCAGTTGTGCCCGACCGGGGCAATCCGGCGGCGGTTCATCGAAGAGCCGTATTTTGAGTTTACGATTGATGAAAGCCGCTGCATCGGCTGCGGCAAGTGTGTGGTCGGCTGTGCCGCCTTCGGCAACGGGTCGCTGTTTTTGCAGATTCGCCATGACCGATGCCTGAACTGCAACGAGTGTGCCATCGGGCGGGTTTGTCCGTCCGGTGCGATTGTTCGGGTTCCGGCCTCGGCCCCCTATTTATTGAAGGTTCGCAATCCATGAGTCGTTTGGGACGGGCTGGAGTTTGGATGGGGCTGATTCTGTCGGCTGCGGCGGTGCAGGCGGCCGAGCGGTTTCCGCCGCCGCAGTTTGAGACTGATTACCAGATGCCGACGCTGACCACGCCGCTGCCGCGCGCCGCCGTGTGGGAGCTTGCGGATGTTGCGGTATTGGCTGCGGCCCTCGGGCTGGCTTCCTGGCTGACGTTGCGAAAGCGAAGTCGGCGCGGAATTGCGGTCTTGTCTGTGTTCAGTCTGCTGTATTTCGGCTTTTGGCGCAAGGGCTGCATTTGTTCGGTCGGTTCGCTGGGCAATGTTGTGCTGTCTCTGTTCGATTCTTCCTATGTGCTGCCGCTGACTGTTGCGGCCTTTTTCCTGCTGCCGATTCTGTTTACCCTGTTTTTCGGGCGGGTTTTCTGCGGGTCGGTTTGTCCGCTGGGGGCCATTCAGGACTGGGTGGTCTTTCGGCCGCTGGCTGTTCCGGCCTGGCTGGAAACGACTCTTCGGCTCGGGGCCTGGCTGTATCTGGCGGCGGCGGTGCTGTTTGCGGCAGTCGGGGCCGGGCTGCTCATTTGTCGATACGATCCCTTTATTGCGTTTTTCCGGCTGGGGTTCAATACTCCGCTGTGGCTTTTGGGACTTTTGTTTTTGGCAGTAGGGGTGTTTATCGCCCGTCCGTACTGCCGGTTTGTTTGTCCGTACGGGCTGCTGCTGCGGCAGGCGGGCCGTTTGGCTTTTTGGCAGGTGCGGATTACGCCGGACGAGTGCATTCAGTGCCGCTTGTGTGAGGATGCCTGCCCCTTTGGGGCCATCCAGCCGCCGACGGCGCCTTGGCCGGAGTCCATGCGTCCAGTCGAGCGGCGCCGTCTGGTGTTTTTGTTTGGGCTGCTGTTTGTTCTGATGGGTCTGGGCGGTTGGCTGGGCTACCGCGTACACACCGGACTGGCCGCCGGCCATCCGACGGTGGAACTGGCCCGGCAGGTCCGTCTTCGGCAGGCCGGACTGATGACGGAACCGACCGATACGGTCCGGGCCTTTGAAGTGTCCGGCAGAACCCTCCGGAGTCTCTGGGCTCAGGAAGCCGATGTCTTCCAGCGGTTTGCCTGGGGCGGGCTTTGGGCGGGAGCTTTTGTCGGCTTCGTCGCCGGCATTAAACTGATTCAGATAAGCATCCATTTCAAACGGACGGATTATGAGGCCGACCGGGCGGGCTGTCTGGCCTGCGGACGATGTTTTGCGTTCTGTCCGAGACATCGGATTTGGGAAACCGGCAAGCCGACCGACAGCGGAGAGACATCATGAACAATCACGATGAGTCCAAGTATCTTCTTCCGCAGAATCCGCAGTATCAGGCGGCGGTCAGTTCGCTGATTGTCTCGGCGGTTTTTTGGGCGGTTACGGCTCTTCTGCTGGTGATTCAGTTTTACCATTTGAAGGTGACGGACGAACGGCGCAGCCGGAAACTGGAGGCCCTTCGACATGTGTACCAGGCCGGAGGGGCGGATGAATCGCTGGCGGAGGAAATTCGGCAGCTCGACGTCCGCTATCGTCGGGACCATCTGGCGCGCCTTCAGTTCCTATATCGGGGCAGCGGGTTGTTTGTTTTGTTTGGTGCCGTTTTTGTCGGGACGGTTCTCTGGGTGCGGTCTTTCCATCAGAAGCCCCCGCATCCGGAGCCGCTCGAAGACCGAACGGCCGCACAGATTCAGGCCGCCCGCCGGGCACGCTGGGCGGTTTCCGCCGGAACAGCTGTTCTGGCTTCGGCGGCTCTTTTCTGGTCGTTTCAGGGGTCTCAAACCCCGCAGGAGTCTGCGGGTGCGGAGGAGTCCTCCGAGAGCCGTCCGGCATTTGCCTCCTGGGAGCAGATGAACCAAAACTGGCCGGTCTTCCGGGGTCCGCAGGGAGCCGGCATTTGTCGGTTTGACAATATCCCGACGGAATGGGACGGGGCCTCGGGGAAAAATATTCGCTGGAAGGTGCCGGTGGAGCTGCCCGGACACAATTCGCCGGTCGTCTGGGAAAATCGGATTTTTCTGACCGGTGCCGATGCAAAGCGGCAGGAGGTGTACTGCTTCAATGCCGAGGACGGCACACTGCTGTGGACCGGGCAGGTGCCCCTGGCGCCGGCAGACCAGCGGGAGGAAATGACCATTATGGAGGACACCGGCTATGCGGCCTCGACGGCGGCCGTAAACGGGGTATTTGTGGCGGCCATTTTTGCCGACGGCCAGGTTGCCTGTTTTGATTTGAACGGGCGAAGACAATGGGTTCGTTCGCTCGGTGTGCCCGCCAGCGCCTACGGGTACGCTTCTTCCCTGACGGTGTTTGAAAACCGCCTGATTATTCAGCTCGATCAGGATTACGAGCCCGGACGGAGCAAACTGATTGCACTGGATATCACCACCGGTCAAACACTGTGGGAGCGGGAGCGGCCGGTGCCCAATTCCTGGACATCCCCCACGGTGGTGGACTGGAACGGGCAGATGCAGATTTTAACCAGCGGCTCACCCTGGCTGATTGCCTATGATGCGGCGGACGGCCGGGAATTGTGGCGGCTGGATTGTCTGGGCGGCGATGTGGCGCCCACGCAGATTGCCGCCGCCGGACGAATTTTTGCGGTTTATCCTTATACCTATCTGGCGGCCGTCCGTCCGCCGCAGGCCGCTTCGGAGCAGGCACAGGCCGAACTTCTTTGGAAAGCCGAGGGCAGCATTCCGGATATCTGCAGCCCGGTCAGCGACGGCCGTCTGGTCTGGACGGTTGATTCGGAAGGCGTGCTGGAATGTTTCGACGTTCAGGACGGCAGCCGGCTGTACAGTCAGGACCTTCAGGCCATGTTCCAGGCCTCTCCGGTTCTGGTCGGCGATACCCTCTATCTGCTCAGCACCAAAGGGCGGATGATTCTGGTCAGGGCCGCCCGCACATTTGAACAAATCGGACAAAATGAGCTGCCGGAATCCTTTACCGCCTCGCCGGCCTTTGCACCCGGACGCATCTACCTGCGGGGCAGCCGGCACCTGTACTGCATTGAGAACCGGCAATGAATGCTTTGACGGAATCCTCTGTCCAGGAGTTTGTGGACCGGTGTGTCGAGCAAATCGGCAGCAGCCCGGACAAGACGCTGCCGCTGCTTCAGGCCGTTCAGAAGCAGTACGGCTATCTGCCCCCCGAGGCCCTGCAGCATCTCAGCCGACGGCTGGGGCGTTCGCCGGCCGAGCTGTGGGGGGTTGCAACGTTTTATGACCAATTTCGATTCAAACCCGCCGGTCGGCACCGCATTCGGGTTTGTGTCGGGACGGCCTGCCACGTCAAGGGAGCCGGAGAGGTGTTTGAGGCCTTTCGGCGGCATCTGCAGATTCCGCGGGAGGAGGACACCGATTCCCAGCGGCTGTTTACCGTGGAACAGGTGGCCTGTCTGGGCTGCTGTATGCTGGCGCCGGCCGTGCAGATTGATGATGTGATTTACGGCTACTTGTCGCCGGAGAAGGTGCCTTCTGTTCTGCGGGATTTCTTAAGCCAGACCCAGACGGGCGCAGGCGCGTCTGGACAAAAAGCGGTTTCCGGCGGAGACGGTGAAATACGAATTTGTCTGGATACGAGCTGCCGGGCGGTGGGAAGTCATCGGGTTTATCAGGCATTTGAGGACGTGATTCGCCGGGACCGTCTGGGGGTGCGGCTGCGTGACGTGTCCTGCCATGGGGCCTCCTATCTGGCTCCGCTGGTGGAGGTGGAGACTGGAGGGCGGATTTATCGCTACGGATGTGTGAAGCCCTCCGATGCCGAAGCGATTCTGCATCGGCATTTTCGCCCGCAGACCCTCACAGCTCGCATCGGCTCGGCAGTCCGCCGGTTTCTGGATACGCTGATTGAAGACCGGTTCGGCGAACCGCCCGTTCGATTTGAAACCACGATTCGGAATGAGGACTTGAGCGGCTATCTAAAGCCGCAGGTGCCGTTGGCAACGGATGGTGCCGGGCGGTCCGGCCCGCTGGATTGGGAGGATTTTCAAAAACAGGGCGGCCTGGAGGCCCTGCGAAAATGCCTGTTCGAAAAGAGCCCGCAGGAGGTTTTAAAAGATATTGAACAAAGCGGTTTGCGCGGGCGGGGCGGGGGCGGCTATCCGGCCTTTCGCAAATGGCAGGCCGTGCGGGACAATCCTGATACCCCCAAATATATTATCTGCAACGGTGACGAAGGCGACCCGGGCGCTTTCATGGACCGCATGCTGATGGAATCGTACCCGTTTCGGATTTTAGAAGGGATGGTCATTGCCGCCTGGACCGTCGGAGCCTCGCAGGGGTATCTGTATATCCGGGATGAATACCCGCTGGCGGTGGAGCGGATGAAAGAGGCCCTGAAGATCTTTTCGCAGCACGGCTGGCTGGGCGAGCACATCGGCGGCACGGATTTTTCCCTGCAGCTGGAGATTTGTACCGGCGCCGGGGCGTTTGTCTGCGGCGAGGAAACGGCGCTGATTGCCAGCATTGAAGGGCGGCGTCCGATGCCGCGGCTGCGCCCGCCGTACCCGTCTGAAAAAGGCCTGTGGGGCAAACCGACGCTGATTCACAATGCCGAAACCCTTTCCCTGGTGCCGGCGATTGTTCGGCAGGGGGCCGCCTCGATGGCCTCCATCGGAACAGCCGGCAGCCGCGGCACGAAGGTCTTTGCGCTGGCCGGAAAGGTCAGACGGGGCGGACTGGTGGAAGTCCCGATGGGGGTGACCATTCGGCGGATTGTCGAGGAAATCGGCGGCGGAACGGCCTCCGGAAAACCTTTCAAGGCCGTGCAAATCGGAGGTCCCTCCGGCGGCTGTATTCCGGCGTCGATGGCGGATATTCCCATCGATTATGATTCGCTTACGCAGGCCGGAGCGATGATGGGCTCCGGCGGGCTGGTCGTGCTCGATGAAAGCGACTGTATGGTGGAAATCGCCCGGTATTTTCTTGAGTTCACCCAGCGGCAGTCCTGCGGACGCTGTACGTTCTGTCGGGTGGGAACCAAACGGATGCTCGAGATTCTCGAGCGGATTTGCCGCGGCGAGGGAACAGCAGCCGACTTGGGCAAGCTGGAAACGCTGGGGCATCTGATTCAGGCCGGCAGTCTGTGCGGACTGGGTTCAACCGCCCCCAACCCGGTGCTTTCGACCCTTCGGTATTTTCGGGAGGAGTATGAAGCGCATCTGCAGGGCCGCTGTCCGGCCGGGCGATGTCGGGCGTTGATTCATTATACGATTACAGACCGCTGCATCGGCTGCACGCGCTGCGCCCAGCATTGTCCGGCGGGGGCCATTGAAATGCAGCCCTATCAGCCGCATCAGATTAATCAGGACAGATGCATCCGCTGCGGGACCTGCAGGGCGGTTTGTCCGGCGGATGCCGTGTGTGTGGAATCAGGACGATGATTACACTGACCATTGACAATCGAACGGTTCAGGTGCCGCCGGGAGCGACAGTTTTGCAGGCCGCCCAGTCCCTCGGCATTCCTATTCCCACCCTTTGTTATCGTCGGGATTTTGAGCCGTCCGCCAGCTGTATGGTGTGTGTGGTGGAGGTGGAGGGCTTCAGCGGCCTGATGCCTTCCTGTGCTTTGGCCGCAGAGGAGGGGATGCGGGTGCGAACGGATACGCCGCAGGTTCTGGCGGCTCGCCGGGCTGCACTCGAATTGCTCTTGAGCGACCATATCGGCGATTGTGAGGGGCCGTGCCGTTCGGGCTGTCCGGCGGGGATGGATATCCCGCGGATGATTCGCTATCTGGCTGCCGGAGAATGGACAAAAGCGATAGAGATTGTCAAAAGAGACCTTGCTCTGCCTGCGGTCTTGGGCCGCATTTGTCCGGCCCCGTGCGAAAGGGTTTGCCGACGCGCCCGTCAGGACCAAGCCGTTTCCATCTGCCTGCTCAAGCGGTTTGCCGCCGACAGGGATTTACAGTCCCCGACACCATATCGACCTATTTGCAGGCCCTCCAGCGGAAAGAAAGCTGCCGTTGTCGGGGCCGGGCCCTGCGGACTTTCCGCGGCGTATTATCTGGCTCGGCATGGGCATGAATGTGTGATTTTTGAACAAAAAGACGCGGCCGGCGGGATGCTTCGATGCCGCGATTTCCGGGAGAAACTGCCTGAAGAGATTCTCGAGCGGGAAATCGGGCTGATTTTTGACTTGGGGGTTTCTTTCCGCCCGAATCAGAAACTGGGGCGTGACATTTCTTTGGAGAATCTGCGTCGGGATTTTGATGCGGTTTTTCTGGCTCTCGGTGAAGGGGCGGCGGATGAGCATTTGGCATCCCGGCTTCGGATGAAGGATAGACACATCGAGGTGGACCATTCGACCCTTCAAACCTCGATGGAGGGGGTCTTTGCAGGCGGGGGGCTTATCGGAAGCCGACGTCTCTGTGTCAGGGCTGCTGCAGATGGCAAGCTTGCGGCCCTCTCTATTCACCAATATCTTACGGAAGGCAAAGCGGCGGGGGAACCCTCGGAGTTTCACAGCCGTTTGGGAACCTTAACGGAGGAAGAATGGCGGAAATTTGTCTCTTCAGCCGACTTGATACCTCGAGTCGAACCGGCTGACCCTCAAACGGGTTTTTCCGAACAGGAAGCGGCAAAAGAGACCCGTCGGTGCCTTCACTGCGACTGCCGAAAAAAGAAAAACTGCAAATTACGTCAACTTTCTACTGAACTGAAGCCCGTTGTCGGGACGTATAAGGGGCAGCGCAGACAATATGCGCGTGCAGATTCTCATTGGGAGGTTGTGTTTGAATCCGGCAAATGTATTCAATGCGGACTTTGTGTACAGGTTTTAAACAGAAACAAGGTTTCAGAAGGCCTGACCTTCCGCGGCCGGGGGTTTGGGATGCAGGTTTCCGCCGCTCTGGATGAGGCCCCTGATAAAGCGGCGGGGCAGGCGGCTCGTCTGTGTGTGCAGGTTTGTCCGACCGGTGCGTGGGCCTTGAAAAATCGATAGAACATATGGAGTGCAGCATTATGATGCAGAGTAAGCGAACGAGTTTTTTTGCGGCGGTCTGTTTTTTCCTTGGATTCATTTCGATAACACTTGCGGCGGACTGGCCGTGCTGGAGGGGCCCGAATCACGACGGCATTTCTTCCGAGACGGATTGGGACCCGATGGTTCTGTCTGATTCCACCAAGCCCCTTTGGACGGCTTCTGTGGGGACGGGGTTTTCCGCGGTTTCCGTTGCAGACGGCAAAGCCGTGACCATGGGTAATATCGGCAAAGATACCGATGTCGTCTGGTGTTTTGATGCTCAAACCGGCACACTCCTTTGGAAGCATACGTATGACGAACCCCTGACTCCTAATTTGTATGAGGGGGGACCCAATGCGACGCCGACCATTCATCAGGGAAAGGTCTATACCATCAGCAAGACCGGCAAGGTTTTCTGTCTGGACCTTAACAGCGGGGCGGTGATTTGGCAGCAGAATGCCGACCTCAAAAAGCCGGAGTGGGGCTATGCGGGTTCTCCGCTGATTGCGGGCGAACGCATTTTTCTGAATGCCGGTTCAACGGGTGTGGCCCTGCACAAAGAAACCGGTGCCGTCCTTTGGCAAAGCGAGAAGGAACCCTGCGGATATGCAACCGCCGTGCTTTTTCCCCGGCAAGACCGGTTTGAAGTCCTTCTGTTCAGCAAAGACCATTTGTACAGTGTTGCGCCGGAGGACGGACGCGTTTTGTGGGCGTATCCGTGGAAGACCAGCTGGGATGTTAATGCCTCCGACCCGGTTGTTTGGGGCGATGAAATCCTCATTACCTCCGGCTACAATCGGGGAGCTTCGGTTCTGAAGGTCACGCCGGAAGGGCCGAAAAAGGTCTGGGAAAACAAAAATCTCCGCTCGCAGCTTTCCGGTCCGATTCTGCTGGACGGCTGGGTGTACGGGATTGATGACAATCAGCTGGTTTGTCTGGACTGGAAGACCGGCCAGGTGCAGTGGACGGAAAAAAGCGTCGGCAAAGGCACGCTGACGGCGGCGGCGGGCAAACTAATTGTTTTGAGCGAAAACGGCCGCCTGATGATTGCTCCGGCTTCTCCGAAAGAGTTCTCCGTGATTGCCTCAGCCCCGATTCTTAAGGGCCGCTGCTGGACGATGCCGGTGTTGTCCAACGGTCTGATTTATGCCCGCAATGCCAAGGGTGATCTGGTCTGCATCGATGTTCGCCGCAAACCGGCTGCCTCGCTGCTGGATTCGCCGCCGGTCATTGCCGCTGTCGAGATGGCCGAGTCGTCTGCAGGGTCGGATTGGGCCTGCTGGCGGGGCCCGAATCGAGACAATCGAAGTCCCGAAACCGGCTTGCTGAAGGAATGGCCTGCAGAAGGTCCGGAATTGCTCTGGAAAGCCGACGATTTGGGCGACGGGTATTCATCGGTTTGCGTGGCTCAGCAAAAAATTTTTGTTACGGGGCTGAAAAACAGACGCGGCGTCCTCACCTGTCTGGATTGGGACGGCAATCGGCTCTGGACTGCCGATTACGGTCCGGAATGGACCGGCTCATTCCCGGGGGTGCGCGGGATGCCGGTTTGGGCCGATGACCTGCTCTATGTTCTCAGCGGCCAGGGTCGGCTTGTGTGTTTTTCACCCGAGAGCGGCCGGGAAAAATGGGCGGCGGAGCTGTACACCGACTTTCAGGGGCCTATGCCTCGCTGGGGGGTATCGATGTCTCCGGTTGTGGCGGAAGGGAAAGTCTTTGTGACCATCGGCGGCCCGAAAACCACCATGGCGGCGGTCGATGCCCAAAAGGGGCATGTGGTCTGGACAACGGACAGTTTGAATGATACGGCCTCGTACTGCACGCCGGCGATTTTTCGCTGGGCCGGACGAACCATTCTGGCCGGGATGACGGAAAATTACCTTTTTGCCGTCGATGCCGCTTCCGGTCAGCTCTTTTGGAAATATCCGATGAAAGACTATATCAAAGGCCGCAACTGGGGGGTGCATCCCAATACCCCGATTTTTTATGAAGGGGGGCTGCTGTTTGTCAGCGGCTATGATATGGGCTCGATTAAGTTTACATTTACCCAGGACGGCTGGTCGCTTCAGCGGGAATGGACTAACCAGGAGTTCGACTGCCATCACGGCGGTGTCGTTTTTCATGATGGGTATGTGTACGGTTCAACATGGAAAGGAAATGAAGACGGCCTTTGGGCCTGTGTTGATTGGAAGACCGGTGAGCTGATGTACACCCAGCGATGGCACAACAAGGGCTCGATTCTCTGGGCGGATGGGCTTTTTTATGCCTATGCGGAAAAACCCGGCGTCATCGGTCTGATTAAGGCCGACCCGAAAGAATTTGCGCCCGTCAGCGAAATGACCATTACGCTGGGCGACAAGCAGCACTGGACGCATCCGGTCATCAGTCATGGGCGGCTTTTTGTGCGGCGGGGCAATACGCTGATGGTGTATTCTATCCGTCAGGATTCTCAAAAAAGAGCGTTGGTTATGGGGTAATTCCCAAGGATTCGGATTCATGAGAAAAGGATAGGTTTGGGAGGACATGGTGAAATGACTTCGCTTCGTTGTTTGACAGGGTTGGGGGTTCTTGCTGTGCTGGCGGCTGCTGCCCATGGGGCGTCTCTTTTTGTGGCCAATCATTCGTTTGAAATCCCGACAATCGACCCGGAGCAAAACCCTTTCTATGCTATCCCGGTGGCCCCATTTTGGGTGGAACTGGATTTGGACCCGCTTTATAGTTCCAATACGGGAACCTTCCTCAATCCTCCTCCCAACAGTCCGGCCGGAGACCATATTGTCAATGCACACGGGGCTCAGCTGGCCTTTCTGAACACGGCCTCCGGCAATGCCTTTCTTCAGACGCTTTCTTCGGTTTTTCAGGTCGGCCGGTCCTATCGGCTCCTGGTGGATGTCTGTCCTTCTATGCGGTTTCCGCCGCGTGCTGAAGAGCCGATGGATTATCTGAGCATCGGTTTTTATGCCGGTGCCGATGCCAATGATTTTCATACGGTGCTGGTTCCGGGCTCTGCGATTGTCCCCAACTATCTGCGGACATTTACGCTGTATCTGCCGACGGTTCAGGAAAGCGACCCCTGGGCCGGCAAGGCCGTCGGCATCGCCTTTCGCGCGGTCGGACAGGCCGGGGGATACTGGGATTTGGACAACGTGCGGGTCTATGAATATCCTCACCATCCGGACCTGAACGGGGACGGACTTGTGAATCTGGAAGACTTTGCCGTTCTCTCGGCCGACTGGCTCAAACAAACCTGGTCGATGTCCGACTTGACCGGCGACGGATTTGTGGATTTAGACGATTTCATTCTTTTGACGGACCTGTGGCTGCAGCAGGATGCAGAATGAAAAAAGAGCGGCTTCAACGGGGCAGGTGCGGTTTTACGCTGCTGGAACTGCTGACCGTGCTGGGGGTCGTGGTTCTGCTGGTTTCTATCTTGCTGCCTTCACTTCGCGCCGCTCGTCAGAGAGCCAAAAAGACGGTGTGTTTGTCCAATCTGCGCCAGGTGGGGCTGGCGATACGGGCCTATGCCTACGATTACAATGACACAATTCCCTTCGGCCCGGAAGGGCTGCCGATTATGGGGCATAATTTCTATACGGCCACCGGCAATGTTACCAGTCTTCTGTCGCTGCTGGACGGCCGCCCCGTCGGGTTGGGGCTTTTGCTGAACGGCTATTTGTCCGAGCAGCCCAAGGTCCTGTTCTGTCCGGGGGCCGACCAGCCCTCCGAGGCCGACAGGCAGCTGGCCAATGTCGGGCGCCGCCAGGCCCAGAGCGATTATTATTACCGCCACGCCTCGGTTGCCCTGCTGAGCGGCAAACCGGATACGTTTCACATCCGGCTCAGCGATTTGGGAAAAAACCGAAACGGCCGCCGCATTCGGGCGCTGGTGATGGATGTGCAGTTCCTGGTGCATCCGTCGCTGGAGGCCTTTGGGGTGTTTACCCGAACCAGTCATCTGCGGAAAACCGTCAATCTGCTGTATGCAGACGGGGCCGTCCGCTCCGCCGACAATTCCGACGACCGCTTTACGGTGGATGTCGGCGCTCGACCGTATGATGCCCTCGAGGAAATCCTCAAGCGGTTCGAACTGGCCGATGAATTCGACCTGTCCGGCAACTGAGATTCTCGGATTGAATTGTCCGGCTGCGTCTGCTACAATCTTCGGAATGGATGAAACGGCAACCATTCTGCTGGCGCACGGCGGCGGCGGTCGTCTGATGGAGGACCTCATCCGGCGGGTGATTGTGCCCCATTTCGGACAGCCGAACAAGCCGCTTCTGGATGCGGCTCGGGTCTTGGCCGGCACACAGCCGCTTTGTTTTACGACCGACAGTTTTGTCGTGCGGCCCCTGTTTTTTCCCGGCGGCGACATCGGCAAGCTGGCCGTCTGCGGCACCGTCAACGATTTGGCTGTATCCGGGGCTCGCCCGCTGGTTCTCAGTCTGGCCCTGATTATCGAAGAAGGGTTTCCTGTGGCCGATTTACAGGCCGTTCTGGCCGGGGCGGCTCAGGCGGCGCAGCAGGCGGGTGTGTCCATTGTGACCGGTGATACCAAAGTGGTTGAAAAAGGAGCGGCCGACGGTCTGTTCATCAATACCGCCGGCATCGGGCTGCCCTTAGAGAAGGCCCGGCTGGGGTTTGAGCGGATAGCCCGGGGCGATCGGATTTTGATTAACGGCACGCTCGGCGACCATGGAATGACCATTCTGTCCAAGCGCGGCGATATCCCGTTTGACGGAAATCTTGTGAGCGATTGCGCCTGCCTGAACGGTCTGATTGAAGAGCTGATTGAAGCCTGCGGGGACGGGATTAAGTTTCTGCGCGACCCGACGCGCGGCGGGCTGGCGGCTGTTTTGAACGAAATCGCCTCCGGGGCCGGCGTGTCAATCGAAATTGAGGAAGCGGCGCTGCCGGTTGAGCCGGCGGTTCGTGCTGCTGCGGAAATGCTCGGGCTGGACATCCTCCATATTGCCAACGAGGGCAAGGCGGCGGTTGTTGTTTCGGAAGAGGCAGCCGGCAAGGCCCTCGAGGTTTGCCGAAAGCATCCGCTGGGCAAACGGGCGGCCCTGATTGGACGAGTCTGCAAATCCGACGGGGTTCCGATGGTGGAGCTGTGTACCCGCATCGGCGGACGACGGATTGTGCCGATGCCCTATGGACGCGATTTGCCGAGGATTTGCTGATGCACGAAACGGTTGTCGCCGAAAGTGTTCTTCGCACCATTCTGGAGCATGCCGAGAAGCTGAAGGCCAGACCGGTTCGGGCGGTTGTTTCCTGCGGACAGTTTAATGCCCTTAATGAAGAGGCAATGAAATTTGCTTTCGAAACGGCGGCGGCAGGCACAGTGTGTGAGGGAATGCTCCTGCAAATCCGTCAGATTCCGCTTCGGGCGGTCTGTCGGGCGTGTCGAACGGTTTTTGAGCTGAACCTGATGACCCCGCTTTGTCCGCAGTGCCGCAGTGAAGATTTTGAGATACAGCCGGATGCCCCGCTTTTGCTGGAAGAAATCGAGTTTGAGGACAAATCATGAAGGTTTCGCTGAATCAGAAAATCTTAAGCCGCAACGAAGAAGCGGCCGCCAAAAACAGACAGTTTTTTGCCGAACATAAGGTTTTTTGTCTGAATGTCATCTCTTCCCCCGGCGCCGGCAAGACCGCACTGCTCGAGAGAACCATCCGGGATTTGAAAGGGCAGTACGCCATCGGCGTTATCGAAGGGGATATAGAGACGGATAACGATGCCCGACGGATTCAGGCCGCCGGTGCCCGCGCCTTTCAAATCGAGACCAAAGGGGCCTGTCATTTGTCCGCCGAACAGGTCCAGAATGCCCTCAAAATGATTGATGCCCAAACGCTGGACCTTGTCTTTATCGAAAATGTCGGCAATCTGGTCTGTCCGTCCGCTTTTGATTTGGGCGAAAGCGGCCGTGTCGTCATTTTGTCTGTCCCGGAAGGGGATGACAAACCCGCCAAATACCCCGGAACATTTGCCGGTGCATCCGTCATTGTCCTTAACAAGATTGATTTGCTTCCCTATGTTCCCTTCGACCTTTCGCGTGTCCTGGCGGATATTCACACCGTCAATCCCCAGGCGCCGGTTCTGCAGCTGTCGGCCGCTACCGGCGAAGGGATAGACGCCTGGTACGACTGGCTCCGGCGGCATCTTGAAAAAAAGCAGCCGTAGGGCTATAGTACCCCGTCCGAAATTTCATTCAGACGAAAGCAGAATCCTTCGAAAGGTTTTTTATGGACAGTTTTCAATATAAAAAAGGTCGTTTATTCGCGGAAGATGTGCCCGTAGAGACCGTCGCACAGGCCGTCGGCACGCCGGTCTATATCTACAGCAAAGCGACGATTCTGGACCATTTTACCAAGATACAGAAGGCCTATGCGGGGCTGGAGACCCTGATTTGCTACTCGATTAAGGCCTGCGGGAATATTCATATCCTCCGCCTGCTGGCCCAGGCCGGCAGCGGCTTTGATATTGTCTCCGGCGGGGAACTGTACCGCGCCCGTCAGGCCGGGGCCGACCCGTCCAAAATCGTTTTTGCCGGCGTCGGCAAGACCGACAGGGAGATTCTGGATGCCCTCGAGGCGGGCATTGCCTATTTTAATATTGAATCGGAAGCGGAGCTGCAGAACCTGATTGACCTGTGCAAAAAGCACGGCAAAAAGGCCAAAGGAGCCCTGCGGGTCAATCCCGATATTCAGTATGACTCGCACAAGCACATTACAACCGGCGTGAAGGAAACCAAATTCGGCGTTGATATGGAACGGGCCAAGAAGGTTTTCTCCGAGTACGGACGCAATGGTGCGGTGGAATTGTCGGCCATTCATGTTCATTTGGGTTCCGGCGGCAAAACTATTGACCCATATGTGAATGCGGTTCAGAAGATTCTGCCGCTGATTGAGCAGCTTCGCCAAGAGGGGTTTCGGATTGACACGCTCGATTTGGGCGGCGGCTACGGGGCCGATTATGAAAGCGATACGGTACCTTCAGCGGCGGATTATGCCGCCGGTCTGGTGCCGCTGCTGAAAAAAGCAAACCTGAAGCTGATTCTGGAACCGGGCAAGAGCATCATTGCCAATGCGGCGATTCTGCTGACGAAGGTGCTGTACAAAAAGGTCGGCGGACAGAAAACCTTTGTGATTGTCGATGCGGGAATGAATGACCTGATTCGTCCCTGTCTGTATGAGGCGTTTCATTTTATCTGGCCGACTTCGGTGCCGGAACGTCTGATGCCGCCCGCCCGCGTCAAAGAACCCGCCATGCCCGGAATGGAAAAGGTCGATGTCGTCGGCCCCATCTGCGAAAGCACGGATTATTTCGCCAAAGACCGGCTTCTGCCGCCGGTGGAGCGGGGGGAGTATTTGGCGATTTTTACCGCCGGGGCCTACGGCTTTACCATGGCCGGCAATTACAACGCCCGTCCCCTCTGTGCCGAAGTGCTGGTGGACGGCAGCCGATTCGCCGTCATCCGCCGCCGCCAGACCTATGAAGACCTCATTGCACCGGAGAAAATAGACTTGTCCTGGCTGCCCGGTCAGCCCGCAAAATAATTTTTGCTTTCTTTTTCTCCCGCGGCTATACTCGCTCTCGCGTCCCAGGGAAGAGTCGGGGCATGGAGAGGAGTTTGCCTATGTTATCACGTTTGTATTCGGTGACGGTCGAGGGAATTGAAGGGGTGCTCTGTGAGGTGGAGGTGGATGTCTCCCGCGGCGGTTTTGAACGGCCGGTTATTGTGGGGCTGCCCGATACAGCTGTCAAGGAGAGCATCGAACGAGTCCGCAGCGCTGTCATCAACTCCGGTTTTCGCTATCCGGACACCCAATCTCTGATTAATCTGGCGCCGGCGGATGTCAAAAAGGTCGGTCCGGCTTTTGATTTGCCGATTGCCCTGGGGATTCTGGCCTGCAGCGGAGCCCTTTCGCCGGAAGCGCTGCGGGACTATGTCGTCATCGGGGAACTGGCCCTCGACGGGCGGGTACGTCCGGTAACCGGGGTGTTGAGTATGGCGATGACGGCGGCCGCCGGCGGCTTTTCCAAAATGATTGTGCCGCTGGACAATGCCCGCGAGGCCGCTGTAGTCAAGGATATCGAGGTCTTTCCGGTCGGCTCGCTGGCCCAGACGGCGGCCCTGCTGAGCGGTCAGCTTCCGATTGAGCCGACGACCGTGGATTTGGAGGCCCTTTTTGAAGAATGCGGAACCTACGAGGTGGATTTTGCGGATGTCAAAGGGCAGGAGTCGGTCAAACGGGCCCTGACGATTGCCGCGGCGGGCGGGCACAATCTGATGATGATTGGACCGCCCGGAACCGGCAAAACCATGCTGGCCCAGCGAATGGCCACCATTCTGCCGCCGATGACCCTGCCGGAGTCGCTGGAAACCACGCAGATTTATTCAGCGGTGGGGCTCCTGCCCAAAGATAAGGCGCTGATTGCCGCTCGGCCTGTGCGGGCTCCGCATCATACCGCCTCCGGGCCTTCACTGGTAGGCGGCGGGACTCATCCGCGGCCGGGCGAACTGTCGCTGGCCCATCACGGCATTTTGTTCCTCGACGAGTTTGCTGAATTTCCCCGCCACGTGCTCGAAATGATTCGCCAGCCCCTCGAAGAAGGGCAGGTAACGGTTTCGCGTGCCAAGGGGACGCTCCGTTTTCCGGCCCGTTTTATTCTGATTGCCGCGATGAATCCCTGTCCGTGCGGCTATTTCGGCACGGCAATGCGGCGGTGTCGCTGCACCCCGACGCAGATTGAACGGTATATGGCGAAAATTTCCGGTCCTCTGATGGACCGAATGGATATCCATATTGATGTGCCGCCGGTGGAGTTTCGAAAGCTTCGCTCCCGGCGCAGCGGCGACGGCTCCGCCCAAATCCGTCTTCAGGTTCAGCAGGCCCGGCAGATTCAGCGGCAGCGCTTTGATCATCCCTTTATGACCAATGCGGCGATGGGCCATAAGCAGGTCGAGCAGTTCTGCACGCTCGATTCGACCTCCGAGATGATGCTTCGTCAGGCGATGACGGAGTTTGCCCTTTCGGCCCGAGCCCACGATAAAATCTGCAAGGTTGCCCGAACGATTGCGGATTTGGAGGGGGCGGAAAACATTCAGCCGGCCCATATTGCTGAGGCCGTCGGCTATCGGAAACTGGATCGGAAGTTATAGACGGAGATTGAACCCTGACGGATGAACCGGACTTGATGGAGGCGCAGACAGACAATCCGGTACAGCCCCGACATTCCGTTTCGCCGGCGTTTCTTTTGATGGTGGTTCTGCCGCCTCTGGCGGCGGTTTGGCTGGTCAACCGCTTTGTGCCGGAGCCGCCGGATGATGCGTCTCGACTGGCCGCGGCAGTCAAGATGCGCAATCCGGAAGCCGTCCGGACGGCTGTTGAACGCCTGCGCACCGAACATCCGGCGTCGCTGCCGTACCATATCCTTTATGCGGAGACGTTTTTTCAGAAGGACGGCGGAGCTTCCTCCGTTTCGGCTCTTTTCGAAGAATATGCCGGCTGGCTGAATGATTCGGAGCCGAACCGCCGCGACATCGGACGGCTGGTTTATGCTCTGATTCATATCAAAACCGGTCAGCTCATTCAGGCATCCGCGTATCTGCAGCAGATTGAAAATCCGCATTGGCCGTATGTGCATCTTTTTCTGGGACAGGCCCTGGCCGGACAGGGAAACTATTCACAAGCCCGGGCGGCATTTGAAGCGGAAATTCAGAACAGAGGACATACCGCCGCGGCCGTCAAAGAACTGGCTGACTTATTTGAGAAAACCCAGGATTCGCAGTCTTTGCGTCGGCTTTGCGAGAATCCGCATTTCCGGGCTTTTCTGCCCGCCCCCACCGTCCGCCGTCTGGCCCTCCGGAACAGACAGCCCCTTGTGTATGCCGCCGCCGTTTTTCGGCCGTTTCGGCAGGCGGCTCATCCGACCGGGATTGCCGCCGCATTTTTCATTCTGCTTCTTTGGGTTGGGTTTCTGCGGCGTCTGGATTTGTTTGAGCCGGAAAAAGCCCGCTGGGTCTGGTTGACCGTTCTGATGGGAATGGCCGCCTTGCTGCTGGTCTTTCCTCTGGGGGATTTGCTTGCCGTTTCCTTTTCGCTCCGACTGAATGTCAGTGCCGGCAGAGATTTGCTGTATTGTATCGTGGCAATCGGTCTGGCGGAGGAGGCTGTCAAACTGCTGCCGGTGCTGGTCATCCTGCGCTTTACGAAAGAAATCAATGAATCGATTGATTATTTGATTTATGCCTCGCTGGGAGCCCTTGGGTTTGCCTTTCTGGAGAATATTCTTTATTTTGACCGTTCCGGGCTGTCCCTTGTGAAAACCAGAGCGATGATGTGCTGTGTGGGCCACATGTTCTATACTTCTTTGGTGATGTATGGAGTCATTTTGGCCCGCTATGGACGTACGGGCACCGTCCGGCGCAATGTTCTGTTCTGTTTTCTGCTGGCATCTTTCCTCCACGGATTTTATGATTTCTTTCTGATAAGTCGGTTTGTCTGGAAAGAGGCGCGGCTGATTTCGGTCGGGCTGGTTTTTCTGGAAGTGCTTTTGTATGTTCGGATGCTGAATAATGCGCTCAATCAGTCCAAGTATTTTGATGCGGCGCAGGCATCTCGGCTTTTTCGTCTGCGAGAGCGGCTCGGTGCCGGACTGGTTGGGGTGGTGATGTTGGAGTATCTGGCGGCGGCTCTTGCAGTCGGGCCGTCGCTGGCGTATGAGCAGTTTCGCGGGACTATTTCGTTTACGTGGGTACTGGTTTTCTTCTTTGCCTCAGCGCTGGGGACCTACAATCTGCGACGGGGTTTCTGGCTTCCGTGGCTGCGAAAACCGAAGCTGCCCACCCAAAATCTTGTTGCAGGAGAGCAGTTATGAAAAAGTCGGTTCGGATTATGCCTTGTCTGGACATGCAGAACGGACGCGTCGTGAAAGGCGTGCATTTTGTGGATATCCGGGACGCCGGCGATCCGGTCGCCTGTGCGCAGGCCTACTGTGAGGCCGGGGCCGATGAGCTGGCTATGCTCGATATTACCGCCACGGTGGAAAACCGCCCGACACTGCTGGAGGTGGTCCGCCGCACGGCAGAGGCGGTTACAGTTCCTTTTACGGTCGGCGGCGGCATTACGGATGCCGCTTCAGCGGAAGCGGTTCTGGAGGCGGGAGCGGATAAAATCTCCGTCAGCAGTGCGGCCTTCCGAAGACCGTCCGTCATCGGAGAAATGGTCAAAGAGTTCGGTCCCGAGCGCATCACTGTAGCCATCGACGTGGACCGCAATCCGGCTCTGCCTTCCGGCTATGAGGTCTATATTGACGGCGGCCGCACTGCCACCGGAACGGATGCCCTCGAATGGGCCAAACGTGTGGATGGGTTCGGCGTGTCCGTCATCCTGCCGACCAGCAAGGCCGCCGACGGGGCCAAAACCGGATATGATTTGCCGCTTATCGAAGCGATTGCACGAAATTGTTCCGCGGAAGTCGTCGCCTCCGGCGGAGCGGGTACGATGGAGCATTTCTATCAGGCCGTTCAGGCCGGGGCCTCTATCCTTCTGGCGGCCTCCGTTTTCCATTTTCACCTGATCGATATTCCCCAGTTAAAACGCTATTTAAAAAGCAAGGGAGTTCCGGTCAGTCTGTCGGAAAAATAGAGTTTTATCGGACAGAAATTTCCGACAGCGGCTTTTCAGGGGGGCTCTGGAAAAGAGGTTATCCGAAGGTCTTTTCCTGCCGATGGATGGATAGAGACTTCGAAGTCGAAGACTTTATCGGAGCATTGTTTCGAGGAGTAAGATATTTCGGATATGGCCGCCGTAAGCCGTTCATCTCGAACAGGGCCGATTCTGATTCCGGAGCTGGAACTGGAACACTTTCAGCCGCCGGTTTCGGAGCCCGGTCCGGTCCGCCATCCGGTCGGTTCCGTTCGGTTTGGCTGGGTAGGGGCCGGGGCGGCCGGCTGCTGTCTGGCCGAATGGTTTTCTCGTCTCGGCTATGAAAAGGTCATTGCTGTCAGTTCCGATGCGGCACATCTCAAATCGCTCAATCTGCCGGAAAACCAAAAATGTCTCTGGCCCGCGGCTCTTCCAAAACGTCTCCGTTTCGGCAGTCCGAAAGAATCTCCCCGTGCCATCGGACGGGATTTATTCGGGAGAATGGAAGAGGTCTTTGGGGAAGATGCAGATTTTCTGATGCTGTGCCTGTCAGAGGACGAATCGGAAAAGGGCGGTTTGGTTTGTTCCCTGATGGATGTGGTGAACAGCTATGCCCGTCTGCTCAGTTTTCGACGTCCGGGACGCACCGCAGGCATTTTTTTATTCGAATTGCCGCATCTTCTCAACAGGTTTCACGGCCTTATCCGGCCTATGGTAGCGGCCGGTTCGCAGGTCGGCGGCGGACGCAGACAGGCGAATGAGGATTTCCTCCGCCGCCGTGCGGAATTGTTTGCTTTGTTTAATCGGTTCAGCGCTCAGCCGACGCCCTATTTGACATTTGATTCCATGGATTATCTGGATGTCCTGACGGCGGGCGGCTGGACGGTGATGGGAGAAAGCCGGCTGTCTGAACCGCCCGACCGAAGCAGCATTTCCCGAGCGGTCCGGCAGGCACTCGAACAATGCACGCTCGGCGGCCGATTCTCCCTGAAGCAGACACAGGCGGCGGCCTGCCTGATGGTCGGCGGACAGGAGATGATGGCCGATATTCCGGGGCTGCCGGATGTGCTGCTGTATGGTTTCGATGTCCTGACAGCCCTGCTCGGACGAGCCCGCGTTCATCGGGGCATTTACGAGGACCAGGACCCCTCCCTTCGCATTTATGTCCTCCTGAGCGGTCTGCAGCCGCAGTCCTGATGGGTTTTTCTCCTCTTGTTTCTTTTCTTAAAAGCGGATAATCTGTCCAGTCGTTCTTTTCAGGAGAAGACGATGCGTGCGGTTGTTCAGCGGGTCAAAAAAGCCGTCTGCCGAGTGGACGGGCAGATCACCGGACAGATTCAGCAGGGGCTTTTGGTCTTTGTCGGCATCGGTGCGGAGGATGCCGATGCGGATGCCGTTTATCTGGCCGACAAGATAGCTCATCTTCGTGTGTTTGAAGACGCCGACGGACGGATGAATCGGAATGTGCAGCAGGTCGGCGGCGGCGTGCTTCTAATCAGTCAGTTTACGCTCTACGGCGATTGTCGCAAAGGCCGCCGGCCGGATTTTACCGCCGCCGCGGGCCCGGAGAAGGCCCGGAAGATGTATGAAGAATTCATTGAACTGCTTCGGGCGAAAGGCCTGACGGTTCAGACCGGCATCTTTGCGGCGATGATGGAAATCGACTGCCTTCAGGATGGGCCGGTGACAATTCTGCTGGACAGCCGGCGGCTTTTTTAATTCAGTATGTGATTCGAAAATCTTTCCAGTTCGGATTATAGACCATTGGGCTGATTTGCTTGTCCCGCAGATACCCCACGAAATGCTCGCTGATTTCATTCAGACAGCCCTGCACGGCTTCGGGGGAGCCCTGAAAGACCGCTTCCACCGTCCCGTCGGGAAGGTTTCTCACCCAGCCGGTCAGGTTGTACCGCTCGGCAATCCGACGCGTTGTATAGCGAAACCCGACTCCCTGCACCCGTCCGGAAAAGATAACATGTTCGGCAATCGGTTCCATCTCAATCCGCCCAAATCACACGCCCCTGTGCCCATTGGTAAAGGGCTTCCACCCGCTCCCGCATCGTAACTGACAGCGGGACCGTATTGCGCACCGATTCGAGGAGAAGATCTGTATCCACCTCTTTTTTCTGGTGGAAGGCCTTGTACAGAGCCGAGAGAACGGCCTGCTCAATCTCCGAACCGCTGAATCCTTCGGCCGCCTCCGCCAGGGCCTCCAAATCAAACTCTTCCGGCTTCCGCTTGCGTTTTTTCAGATGAATCGCAAAAATTTCCCGCCGTACCTCTTTGCCGGGCAGGCCGACAAAAAAGATTTCATCAAACCGGCCCTTTCGCAGCAGTTCCGGCGGCAGGGCCTCAATGTCGTTGGCCGTGGCCACCAGAAACACCGGCTGCTTGTGTTCCTGCATCCAGGTCAGCAGCGTCGCAAACATCCGTTTGCTCAGCCCGCCGTCCGTGCTTTGGCTGGCGGCGGAGGCAAACGCCTTTTCAATCTCATCAATCCACAAAATCGCCGGCGACATCGCCTCAATCTGGCGCAGCGCCTTTCGCAGGTTGTTTTCCGATTCGCCGATATACTTGTTGTAAAGGGTTCCGCAGTCGAGCCGAAAGAGCGGCTGACGCCACGCCGCCGCAATCGCTTTGGCACACAAACTCTTCCCCGCTCCCTGCACGCCGAGGATGAGAATCCCCCGCGGCGGGGTCAGTCCGAATTCAGCCGCCTGAGGACTGAAGGCCTTTTCGCGGGTTGCCAGCCATTCTTTTAAGTTTTTCATCCCGCCGATTTCGTCCAGCGTCAGGGGGGCCTCGACATATTCCAGCAGAGCATCGGCCTCCAGAAGGCGGCGTTTGCCGGCGATAATCCGGTTGACGTCCTCATCATCCAGCCGGTGGTCGCCCGCCACGGCCTCCTCCACCACCCGGCGGGCCTGGCGAATCGAAAGCCCCCGCAGATTCCGAATGATGGCCTTCAGGCCCTGTTTGCTTAAGCCGATTTCCAGCGGGGTTTTGTTGTGGATTTGACGCAGGGTATTTCGAAAAACGTTTTCCAGTTCTTCTTCACTCGGCAGCGACAGCTCAAACCGCCGGCTGTAGCTGCGGATGCACTCCGGCAGACAATCCTCCCCGTCAATCAGAATCAGAACATTCTGGTTAAGTTCAACCCGATGGATGGTGTCCCGCAGCATCCGCAGAATCAGATGAGACTGAAGATACCTGCCCAAATCCAGCGCAACGCAGAACGTGCGGGAAGGCAGGTTGCAGAACTCCTTGAGTCCCTCTTCCGGAGACGGGTTTTCCGTTTTGCCGCCCAGCACCGGGTGGAGGCCGTCTCGGCTGCCGCGTCCGACGGACCAAATCCGCATCTTCCAGTCCAGGATTTGAGCGGCCTTGCGAATGAGCTCGAGGGCCTGATGCTCCTCATAGGTGACAATCGAAAGGCAGCTGACCCCGCCTTCCACCAGCCGGAGCAGTTCCTGAACATCATTCATCGCTGTTTCTGACTTGGCCATCCTGATTGGTATGGTACCGGCGGACCGCAAAATTTCAAGTTTTTTCATCGGCGGCTTCGGGCGGCTTTTTCCGAGAACTGCGGCCGGACAGGGACCGTAAGAATATATTGTGAAACATGCGAAAACAAAACGATGGTTTCTGTGGTTGTGCTGTGTTTGGCCGATGATTTCGTCGGCACACGCTCGCAGGGAGGCCGCCATGATTCCCTATTCGCTGACAAAGTACGCACAAACAGTCCTGAAAATCCAGGACCCCAATCAGCTCCTATCGCTGCCGGCGGCGACCTTTGGGGCCGGCTGCTACTGGGGTGTTGAACAGGCCTTCCGTGAGGTTCCCGGTGTGGCCGCGACGGCCGTTGGGTTTATGGGCGGACGAATCGAAAATCCGACGTATGAGCGGGTCTGCCGCGGCGATACCGGCCATGCGGAGGTTGTTCAGCTGCGATATGACCCCAATGCGGTTTCTTATATTCAGCTGCTGACGGTCTTTTTTGAAATCCACAATCCCACCCTGAAGAACCGCCAGGGCAACGACATCGGCACACAGTATCGCTCGGTCATTTTTATCCATAATCCGGAACAGGAAAAAGCCGTCCGGACAGCTATAGCCGATTTAAACAAAAGCGGCCGGTATCGTCGGCCGATTGTTACGGAAATTGTTCCGGCCGGCACATTTTGGCCCGGTCCCGAATCCCACCAGCGCTATTTGGAAAAGAATCCGGCGGGCTATTGTCATATTCACTTTCCGGTCCCTGTTATCGAAGAGCTGAAGAAATCTGTCCCCGCCGAGCCCAATCAGGTTCCTTCAAAAAAGGAAGATTGACTTTTTGACAGCAGTGCCGTTCAATCTGCGGCCATGAAATACAAAGGAATCCTATTTGATTTGGACGGTACGCTGGTCGATACGCTCGAGGATTTGACCGATGCAATGAATTGGGGCCTTCAGCAGCTCGGTTTTCCGACGCATTCGCCCCAGGCCTGCCGAGAGATGATTGGCTACGGCACCCGCGAATTTGCCCGCAGGGCCTTGCCGGCCGGTCAGGAGCATTTGACCGAACGGCTCCAGTCTTTGATGCTGAACTATTATCACCATCATTGTCTTGAGAAGACCCGTCCCTATGACGGTCTGCAGGAGGTTTTGCCTCGTTTGAAACAGCTGGGGGTGCAGCTGGCGGTCATCTCCAATAAAAACCATCCCCAAACGGTCAAGATTGTCGAGTATTATTTCGGTCCGCGTACCTTTGATTTTATTTGCGGAATGTCGGACTCTTTCCGTCCCAAACCCGCCCCTGATATGGCTCTGGCGGCTCTAAATGCCCTTTCGCTAACCCCGTCACAAGTCCTTCTTGTAGGCGATAGTGATATGGATATCCTCACGGCTCGTGCCGCCGGCATAGAGCCCGTCGGCGTCAGCTGGGGATTTCGTCCTGTCGAACGGCTCAAAGAAGCCGGGGCGGCGAAGATTTTAAATCATCCTCAGGAAATTCTCACCCTGTTGTAATTGGGGTTGACGTTTAAGGTTTGGTTTTTTACAATAATGAAAGAAGGATGCTCCCGCGAGAAATTCACCGCTAAAGGGTTCTTTTTTGCAGAAAGTGAAACCACAGGGGTCGGCGGGGAGAAACTATGCGCGACCCATGTCAATTTTGTCATTGGCGGGCCCGGAAGGAGAAGTTTCCGAAGACGAAAACCCCTCATTCAGGCGAAAATCACATTTTGAATCCAGTTGAGGAGGAACCGCCAAACCGGTCTTTTGTTTTTGGGGGATGGACGGAGGTCATCGAGAGTCACTCGGATGCCCTGTTTCTTTTTGACGAACAATTTTCCTGTCTTTATGCCAATCGGTCGGCTGTCTCTTTTCTGCGGCAATGCGGACAGGGTCGAAAATCCTGGAATCTTTGCGACAGGGCTCAGAACCAGCCGGAGCCGTTTGCTCTCTGGCTTCAGAAAGTTCAGCAGATTTTCCGCACAGGCAGACGAGCCCAATTCCTTTCTGAATTGAGGCATCAGGAGCCAATGAAAATCCTGCAGACGGAATGCATTCCCGTTCGAGATTCCACCCAAAAGGTTCACGCGGTTATCCTTTTGTGCCGAGACATTACGGAATACAAAAAGATGCAGGAACAGCTGGCGGAGCAGGAAAACAAATACAAAGAACTGTATAATCAATCCCCGATCGGTCTGTACCGAACGCGGGTCAGCGACGGCAAGCTGCTTGAATGCAACAGAGCCCTGGCGGATTTATTGGGCTACAGCAGCGTCGAAGAGTGTACGGCGGAGCATTATTCGGTTCATCATTATGTCCAGCCGCAGCAAAGGCAAATCTTGTTAGAGCGTCTGAAGAAAGAGAAAAAAATCACGGGCTTTGAAATCCAGGTTCGCCGGGAGGATGGAAAAATTATTTGGGTGGAAATAACAGCAGAGCTCTATCCGAACGAGGGGTATATTGAAGGGGCGATGAGGGAGATTACCGCGGCCAAGATTCTTACGGAGACAGAGAAGAGGATTCTCGAACTTGTCATGCAGGGCAAAAGCAGCCGACAGATTGCCAGAGAGATGTTTCGCTCTGTACGAACCATTGAAGACCATCGTGCGCACATTATGCACAAACTGAATGCCCATAATCTGGTGGAATTGGCGGCAGCAGCCCGATCATTGTCAAAACAAAAATAGACAAAAAAGAGGTATGATGGTTTTTATAGAAAATCCCGTAGTTTCCACGATTGTTAGGTCGGCGGAGTTCGGTTAATCTTAAACATAATAGGTTATTATGGAGAGGAGAGGGTGAGGGAAGATATTCCCCAATTATCTCCTCGTAAGTGGAAAAGCGGCTTTGTTTTGGAAAGGAGTGAGGAAATGAAGAATGGGATTGTATGTCTGGCAGCGGCTCTAATCCTTTTAGGGTCGCTGGGGGCGGAAGGGGCACTGTATTTTAGCCCCGATCTGTCCACAATCGCGGGGATGAGCAAAACATGGGATGCGGCAAACACCACGTCTTCAGACCTGACAGTTCAGAACGTAGGCATGGCAATCCGATTTTCCTGCCTGCTTCAATCTGGAGACGGGACGGCGGACGGCTGGGCCTCGATGGGGGTCGGATATGATTGGCCGCCGCCGGCAGGATTGCAGGACTTAAGCGGCTATGATGGGTATGCCCTTAACTTCCTGAATACCAACAACAGTGCCCGGTTTGTCAATCTCTATCTGAACACCGGCTGGACCGACCCGCCCTACAATGAACCGGATAATTTTTATCAAAGCGACTGGGTTGAGCTGCTGCCGGGTCAGATGACAACAATCATCCTCGATTTTTCCGCTGTAGGGGCTGTGAATCTCCATCATGTAACCAATATCGGATTCCAGGTTGGAGCTAATATGGATGAGTATCCCTATTGGGCCCCGACGAATCCCTCGAATCCGGACTGGTATCACATTGATGTGTCCCCGATTCCCGAACCGGCTAGTCTCGGCTTGATAGGACTGGGACTTTGGCTGGTCGGGCGTAAAAAATAAACGTTTCAGGCAGGGATTCGCCTGGAAAAGAGGTTCCTTTCAGCAAGGAACCTCTTTTTTTGTATCTGTGCTGGAAAACCTTGTCGAAAAAGGTCTTTTTTGGTAGATTGCCGGCTGGCGGATTACAGAAAAAACAAGGTCCGGAATCGAGGTATTTTATGAAAGTTTTGCTGGTCGGCAGCGGGGGGCGGGAACACGCAATCGCCTGGAAATTAAGTCAATCCAAACAGCTCAAGCAGCTGTATATTGCCCCGGGCAATCCCGGTACAGCGGAAGTCGGCACCAATGTAGAGATTGCCGACACCAATCTTGACGGTTTGGTTTCCTTTGCCAAGGACAAGCGGATAGACCTGGTGGTGGTCGGACCGGAGGACCCGCTGGCCGCCGGGCTTGTCAACCGGCTGGAAGCGGAAGGAATTTTGGCATTTGGGCCGACACAGGAAGCTGCACGGCTGGAGGCCGACAAGGCCTTTGCCAAGCATATCATGCGGGCCAACAGCATTCCGACTGCCGAAGCCAGAATCTTTACCCATTATGAAGACGCCAAAATGTATATCGCCAGCCGGGATGAACCCGTCGTCGTCAAGGCCGCCGGTCTGGCCAAAGGCAAGGGAGTTTTTGTCTGCGATGACCCCGCGGACGGCATCCTGGCTGCCGAGAAGATTATGGTCAATAAAATCTTCGGCGATGCGGGCAATACCATTGTGGTGGAAGATAAGCTGCTCGGGCAGGAGGCCTCGGTTCTGGCTTTCGTGGACGGGCGGACGATTTATGTGATGGAAAGCGCGCAGGACCACAAACCCATCGGAGAACAGGATACCGGGCCGAATACCGGCGGGATGGGGGCCTACAGTCCGGCCCCGATTGTCACGGATGCCCTGATGGACCAGATTATCCGGGAAATTCTTGTGCCCCTCGTCGATGGAATGAACCGCAACGAAACGCCTTACAAAGGGGTGCTGTATGCGGGGCTGATGATTACGCCGGGCGGGCCGCGTGTGCTCGAATTCAATGCCCGATTCGGTGACCCGGAAACCCAACCCATCCTGATGCGGATGAAAAGCGACCTTTTGGAAGTGATGGAGGCCGTCTGCCGAGGCCGTCTGTCCGATGTTACGATAGAGTGGGACCCCCGGCCTGCTGTGTGTGTCGTGATGGCCTCTCAAGGCTATCCGGATGCCTACGAGAAGGGCAAGGTGATTACCGGTCTGGAGGAGGCATCTCGGCTGAAAGATGTCAAAGTCTTCCATGCGGGCACGGCCAAACGCGATGGACAAATCGTCACGGCCGGCGGGCGGGTGCTGGGGGTGACAGCGATGGGACAGACGATTGCCGACGCCAAAAAACGCGCCTATGAGGCCGTTTCATTGATTCATTTTGAGGGGGCTTATTACCGCAGAGATATTGCCGATAAGGCCCTGCGGTAGTCTGGACTGCGGCAAAGCAGAGAGCCGGTTTCCGATGAAGGTCAAGACCTATATCCGATGGCTTCACCCGCGGCGGGTCAGCCGATTGGCCGAGCGGGTTGCATGGATAGGCGGACTGGCAATCGGATTCCTTTTTTTGTTTTATTTGGCATCTGATTGGTTCCTCACTCCGAAACTGAAGCGGATTTTGGAATCCGGGACCGGTGCGGCGGTCTGTCTGGAGCATGTTCGTTGGCGAAGCCCCTTTACCCTGCGGCTGACCGGATTGATTCTGGCGGAAGATGCCGCCTGTCCTCAGGAAACGCTGCTTTTCTGGGCGGAACAGGCGGATTGCGTTTTGTCGTGGAAGCAGCTGCTGCGGCTGGATGTTCAGCCCCAGCGGATTCGAATCAAAAGGGCGGCGGCGGAACTGCGGTACGACGCCGATTCCAAACAGTGGAATCTGAACCTTTTCAAATCGGCCGGAAAGGGAAAACGGCCCGTCCGAATACCTGACATCATTATAGAAGCAGGCCGACTGACCGTTCAGAGAATCGAAGACGGAAAACGGCAGACACTGGCGGTTGTCGATTTCCAGGGGCGGATGAAACAAGATGCAGGAGAGTATCGGGTGCGTCTGGATGCCTTGCCGACCGGACCGTTTGCCGGCAGCTGTCTTGAGGGAATTTGGAGGCCCGAAGGCCGCCGCGGCCGTTTGGAAGGGGGCGGGCAGATTCGAATGCCGCTGATTTATATCTGGGGAAACGCCTGGAACCTGAAGGATATTCGGTTTGCATGCAACTATGATCGGGAGCAGTTTCGGGTGGAACAATTTTCCTGCGGACTTGGGGACGGCCGCATTCTTCTTCGCGGTCAGCTCGGCGGACAGGCAGGCCGCCGGAATCTGTCTTTGGAGACGGAGCTGGAAAATTTGTATTTATCTGCAGCATCTCATCCGGACCGAATCGTTTATTCTGAACCGGTTCTTCGGATGATGACCGGCGGGCTGGAGCGGTTTCTGCGGCGCTATCAGCCCGAAGGGACGGCGGATGCGTTTGTCCGAATCACCGGGCCGCTTTCGGATTTAGCTCAAAGCCGGCTCGAGGGGAAGATTGTCTGCCGGGATATTGCGATTCTGGACCGGCAGTTTCCCTATCGGCTTGAGCATATCCGCGGCGATATTGAATTCACGGGCCGGAATCTGCATCTGAAGGATTTGCAGGCACAGAATGGTGCTTCACAATTTACCATCCGCGGGCAAATCACAAATTTCGGTCCGAATGCCGAAATTCAGCTTCAAGTTACCTCGGAGAAGGTATTTCTGACGGAGGAAATCAAGCGGGCTCTGCCGGAGGCCCTGCAGAAGAAGTGGTTTGAGTTTGCCCCCGCCGGAACCTGCGGATTCGATTATCAGTTTACGCGATATCCGAATGCAGAGCGTTTCTATAAGTCGGTAATCCGGCTGGAGGGACTCAGCTGCCTGTATGACCGCTTCCCGTATCCGCTGAACAACCTGACCGGAACGGCCGTGATTGAGCCCGACATGCTGGCTTTGCAGGACATTACGGCTCATTCGGGCCGAGGGGAGGAAATTCGAATCGACGGCACAATCAGAAACCTGCGGTCTGCGGCTCCGGTGTGCGATTTGAGCATCCGGGCGAGGAACCTTCCTCTGGATGCGGCATTTCGAAGTATTTTTCCCGCTCGAACTCAGCATGTTTTATCTGACTTTGACACAGACGGCGCTGTGGATTTGCAGATTCAGGTGCAGGGAACCTATGAAGAAGAGAAACCGCTGCCGTATCGCGCATCGTTTGCCGCCAAAGCAGGGCGTTTGCGATGGAAGCCGTTTCCGCTTGATTTTCAACGCGTTTCGGTTCAGGGCACGGCGGAAAATGGAAACGCCGAATGGCAGGCGGCAGCTCTTTTTCCGGACGGCGGAAGCGGTCAGCTTCAAGGCCGCTTTTGGGGGAGCGGCAGAGAACCCCATCAGCCAGGGCTTCAAATCGCCTTTACGGCGGACGATGTTGCACTCTCTGCGGCGGTTTGGAAGGCGATGGAGCAGACAGGACTGTACCGGGAACTGCTTTCGGAAGTGCACGCGGAGGGAATTGCCCAGGCAGACGGGCATTTTTCCTTCAATGTTCCGGAGCCGAATCACCCGTCCGAAATGTCCGAATACAGTTTTTTGACCCTGCGTCTGAAGGAAGGGGTGCTGTGCCCACCCGACGGCCGATGGCGAAGCGGCTCGGCTTCGGGCACTCTGATTTTTGAGAACGGTCATTTGACCTTCGACGATTGGCGCATTTCGGCTGTACCGATTCACGAAGTCTTGTCCGCTCTGAATCGGCAGGTATCCAAGACGCCGACCGACCTGAAACCGATGGGACGGGCGGATGTGCATATCGCTTCGCTTCGGTGGAATCCGCATCTGTCGCCTCCACTGCAGCAGATTGCATGGCGAGCGCAATTTCATCAGAGCGGAATAACCGGTCTGGCTGTTTCGGAGGCGGGCGGCTTTTTGGAAGGGGTGCTGAACTGGCCGCCGCAGGGCGGACTGCCGCAGGGCGGGGGGCGTTTTCGGCTCGATTCGGCCGATGTGCTCAGCCGCTCTTTTTCTGACATAGAGGGTCTCTGGACGGCGGACCCCAACAGCGGCTTTCTGCAGATTCGGGAGGTTCGGGGACGATGCGGTCAGGAGGGCCGTTTTGCAGGCGGTCTGCGTCTGAATCTGCTGGATTCCCGGCTGCCGTTTGAGACAGAGGCGGCCTTTGAGGATATCCCTCTGTCCTGGCTTCTGAAGTCGCCCTCAGAAAGCCGGCAGGGAACCTCCGGACGGATTCGCGGGGCGGCCGGCATCCGGGGAAAAATCGGCGCCCTCCAGGAAAGTGAGGGGCGAATCACACTGGAAGCCGACCAGATGAAGATTGGACGGGAGTCGCTGCTGGGAAAGGCGCTGATGGTGATGCAGCTGCGCCAGGCCGATGAGTATCTTTTTAATCAGCTGTTTGCCGAAGCTGCCCTGAAGGGGCGTACGGTCCTTTGTGAACGGATTCTTCTGGCCGGGAGAAATGATGTCTATCAGGGGCAGGGACGCCTGAATTTAGCCGATGGAACGGTTCAGTTGGCTCTGACGGCATTTGGAAGACGCCGAAACCAGGACCCCGGTCTTTTGACGGGACTGGCGGAAAATCTCGGAGCGGCCCTGGCCCGAGTCGAAATCAGCGGCACACTTGCTCAGCCGGTGATTACTCAAATCCCGCTTCCGCTGCTGCCCCGACCCTTTTAGCAGACACGGCCCTTTGAGCCCTGCCGTTCTCTTGCCTTATCCTCCGAAGCTTTAGCGAAGGAGGTAGGCGGGAATCCAAATTTTTCAGCAGCAGTTTCCTGCTTGTTCCGACGGCTATTGCTGTTCAAAAATCCCCACGACCTCATCAACCATAACCACCGGAATCAGGGCATTCGGAGCGTCCAGAATGGTGCCCCTGACGCCGACGATTTTGTCCGTCAGGACTTCCATTTTTGACTGCTGAGCGGGATCTCTGGTCATCAGGTAGCAGAGAATACGGGTATTCTGGTCCATAATGACAAACCGCCGGGGTCCCACTCGTCCAGTGTAGATGTACGAGGGTTTCAGGACTCCCACAAACAGATATTTGGCCTCCGCCGGGATGGCCTGCTGAAGCTGGGCCTGATGGGCGGCGGCAATTTTGGCTCTGGTTTCTTCCAGCATCTTGTCCTGAAGCTGGAGCTGTCTGTGGACTTCCACAGCCAATTCATAGCTGGCTACCTGTTTCAGAAGCGATTCTGCATAAATTTTCGCCCGGTCAACATCCGGGGACTGAAGGATTTTGTTTAGTTCATCTTTGATGGCTCTGTAATCCTGCTCCGGAAGCGGTTTTTTCAGCTGTTCTTCTATTTCTGTTCGCAGTTGGGAACATCTCTGCAGGGCCAGACTGTCCGCAGACGGAGCCGCCGGAGCCGGAGGAGTCGGCTGCGGCTGTGCCGCCTCTGCGGCAGGGGCCGCGGGCTGCTCTGCGGCAGGAGCGGCCGGGGCACTCGGTGGTACAGTCGGAGGAGTCACAGCCGCAGGGCTGGGCTGCGGTGCTGCCGGGGCTTGCGGAGCCGCCGGAGTCGGCTGAGCGGGTTTCAGGGCGGAAACCGGGCCCAGCAGTTTCAGATAATCCATGCTTACCCACAAATAGGCATCCGCCGGCGGTTTAATCTTATAATAGTCTGCATCCAGGTCCGCCGGTCCCACCAATTCTACAATATCTCCTTTGTACAGCTTCGTCTGTTGAGAATGGGAATGAAGAGGCTCGACAAAATCGGACCCCGCCCAGACGCGCACATCGTCGCCCGTCAGAACACCGACTTTGGGGTTGTTCGGATTCAGCTGCACATAGGTTTTGGAAATCCACGAGTAACTTCCCTCCGGCGGAACAATCTTGGCCCACGTGTTGTGCAGAATATCCACCACCGTGACCTTATCGCCGGGGTTCAATTTTCCGCATCGATAATAGCTGGTTCCCGGGCCGGAGCGAATATTCACATCGGTGCCTGTTACCTCCGCAATTTGCGGAAATTCCATTTGGGCCAGTTTTTCCAGCAGATTTCCGCCGGACGGCTGAGCTGCCGGTTCCGTTGCGGCCGCGGCGGCCGACAAACTCCACAAAAGCCCAACCATATAAACAATCGAATTTGTTCCGATGACCATAGTTTTGTCTCCGTCCAAAACCAATCCTTCGTCTCCGAAAACCGGAGGTTTTTATTCCATTATCTTGTTTTTCACCTTATCACTATAGATACGGCCTGTCAAAGGCTTTTTGACTTGATTCAGGACAAACAAGGGATATTTTGAGCCCCTGCTCATTCTCTTATTATCGGCAATTTCCTCAAAAGTTCACAAATCAAACTGGACCAAAAATTAAGATGGGCAAAACAATGGCTTAAAAAACGGTATTATCGGGCCTTATAACAAGACTATTGTTGTCTGTTTTTCTGGGCGGCTGACAGGCCGGCCAGGGCACCTGTGGACCACGCTATTTGCAGATTATATCCGCCGCAGGGGCCGTCGGCATCAATCACTTCTCCGGCAAAGAACAGATTCGAGTGCAGGCGTGATTCCATTGTCGAAGGGTCGATTTCATTGCGGCTCACCCCGCCCCGCGTAATCGTAGCCTGTTCCAATGGGGCTGTTTTCGCCACAGTTAAAGCACAGGATTTGAGGAGATTCAGGAGGTCTTTTCGCTGGGAACGGCTGATATGAGAAGCCGGAATCTTTTCGTTTCCCCACAGCAGGGACTGTATCTGCTGGGCCAGCTGGCGCGGCAGGAAGGCGGACAGAATTCCGGCCGGCTCTTTCTTGGGGTGAGCCGCCATTTCCGCCAGCAGTCGATTTTCGAGCGTCTGAAGGTCCAGGTCCGGCAGCCAGTCTATATGAGCCGGAACCGGTTTTTCATTATGAGAGAGGATATCCGTCAGATGGCGGCTCAGGTCGAAGACGGCCGGACCGCCGATTCCGTCTGCAGTGAACATTAAAGGGCCTTCCGATTCCCACCGGCGTCCTTCGGCACAGGCCCGAATCCGAACAGTTGGGATGCCCACCCCCTGTAAGCAGCCGGGCCACTTTTCCTCCGTAACCAGCGGACAGAGGGCCGGTTTGGGGGCAATAATGGAATGGCCGAAGTCCGCCGCCAGACGGTATCCGTCGCCGGTGGAGCCGGTCATAGGCCAGCTGGCTCCCCCTGTAGCCAAAATGACCGCCCGGCTGACAATCGTCTCTTTGTCGGTGCGAATCTCAAATTCCTGATGGTTGGCGGTGATATGTTCGGCACGCCGCCCGTACAGAAACCAGACCCCCAGTTCGCGGGCCGTTTCCAGCAGACATTGAGAGATATCCGAAGCTTTGCTGCTGACCGGAAATACGCAGCCGTCTTTTTCTTCCTGCGTCGGCACATTTCGGCTGTGAAAAAACTCTCGAACCTGCTGCGGCGAAAAGGCATACAGAGCCGGTTTCAGGAAGCGGCCGCAGGGGCCGTAAGCCCGCACAAACTCCTCGATGCTTCCCGTATGCGTCAGATTGCACCGGCCCCGTCCGGTTTTCAGCAGTTTCCGTCCGGCCGTGGTGTTGCGCTCGACCAGGAGGACTTGCGCGCCTTGCCGGGCGGCAAAAATCGCCGCTGTCAGGCCCGCCGGCCCGGCTCCAATGATGCACAGTTTCGTTTTCATCTTTTATTAAACTCGTCGGCGGTCAAAGTCAGAGTGTCACCGGATTTGAATGTTCTGTTCAGTGTTTGATTGCGGTATCGAATCCGGCAGGCATTGTCCGCCCCCGCCCGAATGACGGCCTTTTCGAGACCATGCTCTTCCCAGGCAAGGTCGATTTCAAAACCGCCCCGTGCCCGCAGCCCTTGAATACGCCCCCGCGGCCATTCAGCGGGCAAGGCCGGCAGCAGTTCAATCAGAACCGTCCCATCCGGTGTACGGACATGAGACTGCAGCAGCATCTCCGCGATGGCCGCCGTTCCTCCGAAGTTGCCGTCGATCTGAAACGGCGGATGTGTGTCAAACAGATTCGCCAGCGTGCTTTTGGCCAGCAGGGCCTGCAGGTTTTCATAGGCCTTTTGCGGTTCGTGAAGGCGCGCCCAGAAAAGAATCATCCAGGCCCGCGACCAGCCCGTGTGTCCGCCGCCGTGTGCCAGACGGTATTCAATCGTTTTTTTGGCCGCCTGCGTAAAGTCCGGATGGTCATAGACATTGTACTGGCGGCCCGGATGCAGCGCAAACAAATGCGACATATGCCGATGGCCCGGCTCGGCCTCTTCAAACGGCTGCGCCCATTCCATCAGGCGGCCGTCCGGCCCGATTTGTGTCGGAGCCAGTTTTTCCAGTGCCGTCCGCACCCGCTGGGTGAAGTCATCCCGAATGCCGAGAATCTCCGCCGCCTCGAGCGTATTGCTAAAGACGTCCCAGATAATCTGCTGACTCATCGCAGCGCCCATCGAAACAGCGATTTTCTGTTTGTCGGGGCTCAGGTACAGATTTTCCGGAGAGGTATCCGGCCCGGCTGTCAAAAGGCCTGTTTGCGGATGCGGCGTCAGATAGTCCAGATAAAACAGGGCCGCTTCCTTCAAAAGCGGATAGGCGCGTTTCCGCAGAAAATCCTTATCCTGCGTGAATCGGTAATGTTCCATGAAATGCTGAGCGGCCCAGCCGCCCCCGTGCGGCCACAGGCCGTACTGGACGTTCCCGAACGGGTCAGTGTACAGCCAGGCATCCGTTGTAAACGATGCACAGAAACCGCGGGCCCCATAAAGCCGCTGCGCTGTCCGGCGGCCGTTGGGCACCAGCCGCTCAATGAAATCCAAAAAAGGAATATGGCACTCCGACAGGTTCGTCACCTCTGCAGGCCAGTAATTCATCTGGATATTGATGTTGATGTGATAATCGCTGTTCCACGGGGCTCGAATGTTGTCGTTCCAGATTCCCTGCAGATTGGCGGGCAGACAGCCCGGCCGTGACGAGCTGATTAACAAATACCTGCCGAAATGAAAATACAGGGCCGCCAGACCGGGGTCATCCGCCCCGTCTCGGACTGCCTGAAGCCGCACATCCGTCGGTTTGTTGGAAGAATCCGGCCCGGCCAAATCAAGAAGACACCGTCGGAAAAGCCGCTGGTGTTCGGCGATATGCTCGGCCTTGAGCTGTTCATAGGGTTTCCTGCAGGCGGCCTCAATCTGCTGTCGGCAGACCTGCCGGCGGTCTCGTGTCAGCGGTTTGGCGGGGTCTTTCAGATTGTAATCCGTGGCGGCCGCAAGATACAAGGTCGCCGCATCCGCCTCTTCAATCACCAGCTGATTGTTTTCCGTGCGGAGGCGTCCTCCTTGCGTCTGTCCTTTCAGCAGACAATGCCACTTGACCCCCAACTGCCGGCCTCCGTGCTGGGCCCGGCCGTACATTTCGATGGCGTCCGGTCCTGCGGCGGCGGTGGTAAAATCGGCGGGCCGTTCCAGGGCTGCTTTCAGATTCAGTCGCCCGGGCTGTTCAGCCGTAATTCGAATAACCAGTACATCGGCGGCAGGCGATGAAAAGACCTCTCGCGTGTAGGACACTCCTTCATATGTAAAGCGAGTTGTCACGGCGGCGGTGTCCAGGCACAGTTGACGGCGGTAGTTCTCCACCGGCACTCGCTGCTGCTGGGCCAGACGAACCTCCCCGGCCATCTGTCCGGGGCCGGAATAGTTGGTCACGGCTGCCGCCAGAACATTCTCTCCTGCCCGAAGCAGAGGACCCGCATCAAACGCATATGGTTTGTTCCATTGACTGGTACGGCCCAGCTCTTTGCCGTTCAGGGAAAGGATGCCTCGGTCGTCAATCGGCTCCAGCTCCAGACGGGTCAGCCCTTTTTCGATTTGCTCAGCCGTCAGAGAAAAGCGGGTGCGAAAGACAACGGTTTTTCCCTCCGGCACGTCCAGCGACGAAGCCGCCGGCCAGCCGCTGTCGTCAAACGTTTCAGCCAGTTGAGATGCATCAACTCCGTCCAGCACCGGTCCCCGCTTCCAGCCCTGGATAGGCAAAGGAGGCACTGTCGGCTGCGGCGCACCGTCCATTCGCAGATAGAGGTCTCCGAGCGTCTGATAGCTTCGCGGTTCAATCGGGTCACCCATCACAGCCTGAACGACGCGCTGGGCTTCGGCGTATCGTCCTTCGAACCAGAGAGCCCGGGCCTTTTCAACCGCTTCCCGAAAGCCCTCTTTGGCCTGCGGTACCGGAGGACCCGCCCAAATTGTTTCTTCATTGAGCTGAAGCCGTTCCTCCACCGTGCCCCCGAAGACCATCGCCCCCAGCCGGCCGTTGCCCACCGGCAGGGCCTCCGTCCATTCCTCTGCGGGCTGGGAATACCACAGCGTCAATTCCTCGGCCCCCAGCGGCAGGCCGACGGACAGCAGCAACACCAGCACGGTTTTCATTCGAAGACCTCCTCGAGATTTTTACTGAAAGTCAATCTATCCTACCCGACCGTCTGTGGGCTTTCAAGAAAACATCTTTTCAAACCGGCCTGTGCCGCTATAATAACCGAATCAGGACAGACAAACGAGAGACTTTTACAGATAAAGGGGATTTCGATGGCTCGGCATTCGCGGCTTGAAGTGCTTTGTGCAATGAAGGAAATCGGTCTGATACCCGTTTTTTATCAGGGCGATGTCGAAACGGCGGTTCAGATTGCGCAGGCCTGTGCGGAGGGCGGGGCTCGCTGTATTGAGTTTACCAATCGCGGCGACCGGGCTGTGAGGGTTTTTGAGGAATTGACGCGCTGGCGGGATAAGCAGAAACCGGAAATCATTCTCGGCGTCGGTTCCATTGTTGATGCGCCTACCGCTGCCCTGTACATTGCGGCTGGAGCGGATTTTGTTGTCGGACCGCTGCTCGATGAGGACACAGCCAGACTGTGCAACAGCCGCAAAATTCCCTATCTGCCCGGCTGCGGTTCCGTCACGGAGATTCATCGGGCCCATCAGCTGGGCGTGGAAATCTGCAAAATCTTCCCGGGCGGCCAGGTCGGCGGGCCTGAATTTGTCAAAGCCGTTCGCGGGCCTTGTCCGTGGGCCGAACTGATGCCTACCGGCGGGGTGTCGCCGACGCAGGAGAGTCTGTCCGCCTGGTTCAATGCCGGAACCGTCTGCGTCGGAATGGGCTCCAACCTCATCACCAAGGCCCTGGTAGAGGCCAAAGATTTTGCGGGCATCACGAAGGCCGTCCGCCAGACCCTCGAGCTCGTCCGGGAAATCCGCCGGCAAATCCGAGTCAAGTAAGGCCAAGCAGGACGATACAAACCCCGGCAGGGTTTTTTGTGAGCCGGTTGGATCGTCCGTCAGATGGGCGGAACGTTTTTTGAGTCATCAGAGAGGGTTGAAGAGGAGGTCGAGCATTGCCTCCCCCGGGCTTGCGCCCGGGGCTATTTCCCGCGCCCAAGCCCCCGTCGTTCCCGCGCAGACCCGTGTCATTCCTGCGACTTGTTCTCCGAATCTTCAGCGAAGGAGAAAGGCGGGAATCCAGCCCTCTCCTTCCCGCGTCCTGTCTTTCGAAGCTTTAGCGGAGGAGGACGGCATAAGATAGCCCCGCCCGCAAGGGCGGGGAATAGAAGGACTCAATTCGCTCGTGATGTTTGTTCTGTCCCTGCCGCTGAGCGGGTCTTTGTTGATTCCGGGGCTGACGTATCTGGAGACGCTTCTATCCAGGTCAGCTCAAACAGCTGGTCCGGCTCCGAACGATATTGCTTCAAAAGGGGACTGTAGGACCAGCAGGTAATCTTTTTCAAATCGCGGCGAAACGTCATCACCCGCAGCCAGGCCTGACCGCCGATATCATGAATCGGAGTTTGGTAGTTAACCAGCATTTGAATGACGGCTCGCCCGCCGTCGGTTTGGGAAATCAAAAGCCCCGTCCCGTCGCCTATGACATGTCCGCTGACAACCAGAAAGACGTTGTCGTGTTTGCGGACCAGTTTGTCCCAGATTTCCTGCCCGTCATTGCCCGCCGGTTCAGTCGGGTAAACGTGGGGATTCCAGTCCTGTTTGTCGCCTTTGGTTTTCCAGTCATACCGGCTGTCATCGTGGTATAAATAGGCGTGAACCAAAAGAATTGCGTTTCGCTCCGGATAACGTGCGAGAATTTCTGAGGCCCACTGCAGGGTTTCATCCGTCGGGGCCCATTCGAGGGTCACAATCAGCCAGCGGCTGGGGCCGGGCGCTTCAAAAAGGTGATAGGAATTGGCCGTTTGACCGGCGGTTTTTACGCCTGCCAGTCCGGTCCAGCCGGACAGCCGTTCATACGGAAAGGAGGTATCCAGCCCGGTGCTTCGCTCGGCCGCATTGCCGCCGGGGCCGCAGTCGTGATTGCCTGTACACATTGCATACGGGACGTGTCCATCCAGGATTTTTAGTGCGCTGGAGGCATTTTCCCATTCCTTTTGGCTGTTGGTATTCGTAATATCGCCCGGCAGCAGCACATATTGAATCCGAAGCGAACGGGCCTGATTGCGGACCCACTGGGTCTGAAGCTCAAAAAGCCCCGGATATGTTTCGTTGTAATACTGCACGTCCGGCAGGATAACCAGCGACCAGCAGTCTTCAAAAGAAGGTGGAATTGCGACGTTTTCCGTCCGAATAGTCCACTGGGCTGAAAGCATAGTTCCAAGCACTCCCAACCAGCACAATACACTGTGTCCCATTCTCTTTTGTCTCCTTATGTGTTTTTCTTTGCTCGGCAGTATAGACCGACGAAGGGAAGTTTATCAATCTCAAAGGCCGCTACAGTGCTGATTTTATTGGATAGCAGAGCAGAAAAAAAACTCTGGACGGGCCGCTGCTCGTCGCAGAAAATAGCCTCCAGTCCGGCAGCACCTCCGCAAAGGAGGGGCACAAGGCCTTCTGTACAAAAATTGATAGAAGCAGAAAGGAAGCGGCGATGAAAAAGGTAGTGGATATCTACATTCCTCTGGATGCACGGGAAAAACCCAACGAAGTCGTCATGGCGGTGGCCAAACCGCAGCTGGAGCATCTGAAAAAGGTCATTCGCAGTCTGGGCTGGCAGCCCAACGTCCTCAACCCTGACAAGCCGGTTTCGAGTGTAGCCGAAGGGCTGCGGGTGATTCGAAAGGCCAAAGGCAGCCGCTTTATCAACTTTATGGCCGGCTGGGCCTATCCGGATTTTTCCGTCAGCCCGATGTGGCAGCTCCCCAAAGACACGCCCAAGCTCCTTTTGGGCAGTGCCATTCCGGATTTTCCCGGTGCCGTAGGGCTTTTGGCGGCCGCAAGCGGCACCGAGCATGTCGGCATCAAAACCAGCCGGCTGTTTGTGGAGAAGTTTGAGGAGTACGATACTTATCGGGATGCACTCGAAACCTTCCTGACCAAGGGCCGCTATGCCCCGAAGTATCCAAAGCCCATCGAAATCAGGGTTTCCGAGGCCAACCGCAAAAAGGCCCAGAAGGTTAAAAAACAGCTGTCCGGTATGGTGTACGGAACCATCGGCCCCCGCTCGATGGAGATGTGGAACAAGATATCCGAGGCCGATTTCCTCCGCTATTTCGGCATTGCCAAACTCGGCTTTGACGGCCTGCGCCTGCTGAAGATGGCCGAACGCATCCCTGATGAGCGGGCGCAGCAGGCCTTCGATTTTCTTGTGCAGAATAAAATGCGTTTTGTCCTCGGCACCAACCCCGAAACCGAATTGACCAAGGACATGGTCCTGTTCCAGATGAAGGTGTATTGTGCTCTGCTGGAACTCCAAAAGCAGTTTGGGCTGGATTTTGTCGGTGTGCAGGACCAGCTGGACTGGATTGAGCACTATCCGACGACTGACTTAACGCTGGGCATTCTGAACAATCGCCTCCGTCCGGAAGGGGACGGCACGACCTTCGTCGCCGCCACGGAGGCCGATGACGGAGCCGCTCTGACGATGCAGGTGCTCAAACTGCTCACCGGCGGGAAACCCGTCGGCTTTAACGACCTGCGGTACTGGCAGCCCGACACAATGCTCTACTGGTTCGTTAACTCCGGCGCCCTGGCTCCGTATTTCGCTTACGGACGCGACGATTCGCTCGAAGGCGCCTGGTCGGAACGCCAGACCCCGATGTACTTCAAGGCCGGCGGCGGCACCTGTTCTGTTGTAGTCCGCAAGCCCGGCGTCGTCACCTGGGCCCGCTTCAGCTATCGCAATCATCAGCTGTATCTGTGCGCCGGACGCGGCAAGACGGATGTTCCGTCGGAGGAAGAATGGCTCCGGCGCACCGAGCGGTGCAGCCGCGACTGGCCCCAGTGGTATCTCAAGTTGTGCGGACGAATCGAATGGAAAGTCAACACGAACCATCCGATGACCGTCTTCGGCGATTATCTGGCGGATTTGAAGGCCCTGGCGGAAGAGCTGAATATCCCGTTTGAGTGCTACGACTTCATGACGCCGGCGGAGATTGATTAGGACGGCACTTTATCCCCGCATCGGCATTGAGGCGGCGGAACGATGTTGTTTGCGAAACCGGCTGGGCGTAAGCCCAGTCAGTTTTTTAAAGGTTCGGTTAAAATAACTCAGATTCTCGAACCCCGATTCGTAACAAATCTCCAGACAGGTTTTCTCTGTCGTTAAAAGCAGCCGTTTGGCCCAGCGGATGCGAAGTTCATTCAGATAGGCGACGGCGGTTGTCTGCATCCGCTCCTGAAACAGATGACACAGTCGGGATACACTCAAATGCGCCGAGCGGGCAATCTGCTCGAGCGTGATTCGTTCCCGAAAATGCTGCTGGAGAAAATGCAGAGCCTGCTGAAGCCGTTCCGGCCGGTTCATTCTTCCGGCGGCTCGAACACAGTCAATCAGCTCCCGAACCGCTACGCTCAGCCAAAGACAAATTTCCTCCTGGCTTTGCAGAGCAATGACTTTGCTGATATAGGAAGCGTTCTTCTCCAGCAGCGTTTCCGGGTCAGCTCCGGCCTCCGTCGCCGCTCGGCTTAAAATCCCCAGCAGCTCCGTCAGACGAATCTTCAAAGTATTGACCTGCCCGGGATAATGGTACAGGATGTTTGCCAAAAGCGTATTCAGCAGGTCGTCGGCGGCGGATTTGTCGGCAAGTTGAACCTTGGCAATCAGCCGTTTTTCCAGTTCAAAAGGGTATCCACGCTCCAGGCCGGCTTGTTTGTGTTCCTGAATGAGTTCCCCGATGTGGGCCTGCTGAGCGGTCTGCCGCCGTCTCCATTCGATTACATGCGGGTCCAGTTTTGCCGTTTCATAGACCAGGATAAAAAGAAACTCGACCGCTTCATGGAGAAGCCGTCCGCTGGTAATCGGCAGAGAGCGGGCCTCTTCAAAGAGCCGTTCGGCAGGAAGGCGAAGTCCAGCCAGCCGTTTGAGCATATCCTGCCCGATGGTTTCATTGAACGGCTCGGAAAGGCATTTGCCCGTCAGCATCCCGCCCAATGGGGTTTCTCGATGCATAATCGGGATGCAGCTGAATAAAATGCCGGCATGGCACAGCGCTGTATAGGGTTGACCGGTTTCAAAGGCCATGTGCAGACTGCGCAGCCGCTCCTGCAGGCAGCGTTTCCGTGCCGCGGGATTTTTCCGGATAAAAGAGCAAAAAGTCGGCTCGCAGGAGTCCGAACACAATCCCCGGATTCGTCTGCCGTCTGTCCCGATTGTTTCGATGCCCAGACCGTAATGCCTCCGATACCGTTCGTGAATAGCATCAAAGACGTCCCGTCGAATGAAGGAAGATATTTTACAGACATTTTTTGTCTTGTTGTTGGACATAGCAAGATAATGTAATGAAGAATCTAATATCTATTTTTCAGGATTATATCTAATGTTCTTTGAATGAAAAACAGCAAAATAGTACAAATAATTAAGAAAATTAGCGAAGAAACATCTCTTCCGAACTGCTCCAATTAAAAGAACTTTTAAACCGAGAGCGACTGTCCGTTATTCTGGAGGTTCGATGACGACATCTGTTTTGTTGAAAGAGCCGCAGCGGGCACCTTCGGCGGAAGGAAAACTGCTCCAGCTTGTCCGGCAGGCCTACCGGCAGGGCAGGCGTCTGGCCGCTCCCCTGGTGGGCTTCCCGGCCTGCAGCTGGATGGGCGTGTCCATCAAAGTAGCCCAGCAGAATTACGGCATTCATTACAAATGCATTGCCGCCATGGTTGAAAAACTTCGTCCTGATGCCGCCTTTATGATGATGGACCTGTCCGTAGAGGCCAACGCCCTCGGCCTTCCGGTTCGGTTTCCCGTTCACGATTCGAGCACCGTCGAATATCATCCCGTTCGAACCCTCGAAGACCTCCGCCCCTTCCGTCCAATCAATATCCTGCAGGACTCCCGCATCTGTTCCTATATCAAAACCGTAGAGATGCTCCGTACAGGTCTGCCGGAGGAGGTTTTGGTCGGGGCTTATGTCATCGGCCCCTTTACGCTGTCGGGATTGCTGGCCGGGGCCGAACAGATTGCCGCCGATACCATTCTGGACCCGGAGAAAGTTGACGCCCTGTGCCGGTTTTCAACCGGTGTCATCCAGCCCTACGCCCGAGCGCTGGTTCATGCCGGGGCCGACCTCTTGTGCATCCTCGAACCGACAGCGGCGATTGTCGGCCCCGCGGAGTTCGAGCGGTTCAGTGCCGCTTATGTCCGGCAAATCATTGATTCGGTGCGTCATACCGGTGCAGACACGATTTATCATATCTGCGGCAATTCCATGCACCTGATTGAGGCCATGGCCCGTTCCGGCGTATCTGCCCTCAGTCTTGATTCCCCGCAAATCGGCGTCAATCTACCGCTGGCGGCCCAAAAAGCCGGCCCGGACGTGCTGGTCATCGGCAATATCAATCCGGTCGCCGTGATGCAGGATGGAACCCCGGACCAGGTGCGTACGGCTTGTCTGGAACTGCTCGAACAGATGCAGGATTATCCGAATTTTATTCTGAGTACCGGCTGCGATTTACCGCCGACGGTTTCCCTCGAAAACCTCCGGGCTTTTATGGAAACGGCACGCTCCTGGCGGCTCAATCCGTCAAAAAACACAAAATGATACGTTGAAAAGCAGACCTGCAGGAGATATAATACCTCCTTTACAGCGTTCTTTCAGGAGTCAGCTATGGCAGATTTGAAAGCATTGGCGCAGGCCGTCATTGACGGCAATCCGACCGAAGCGGTTCGTCTGACAAAACAAGCCCTCGAGGAGGGCCTTTCTCCGAAGACCATCCTGAATGAAGGACTGATTGCCGGAATGGATGTGGTCGGAGTCCGCTTCAAAGCCAACGAAATCTACATCCCCCAGGTGGTGATTGCCGGACGGGCGATGAAAATGGCGATGGAGCTGCTCGAGCCCAAACTGGCCGCCGCCGGCGTGGACCCTATCGGCAAGGCCGTGATCGGCACGGTACAGGGCGACCTGCATGACATCGGCAAGAATCTGGTAGCTATGATGCTCAAAGGCGCTGGGTTCAAGGTGGAGGACCTCGGTGTGGATGTGGACCCGGAAACCTTTGTCGAAAAGGCCAAAAGCACCAATGCCCAGATTGTCGGCCTCAGCGCCCTTTTAACCACAACAATGACCGCCATGGACAAAACCATTCAGGCCATTCGCGAGGCCGGTTTATCCTGCAAGGTGATGGTCGGCGGAGCACCGGTCACCCAAAACTTCGCTGACAAAATCGGCGCTGACGGCTATGCACCCGACGCCGCCTCCGCCGTCGATTTGGCCAAAAGCCTGCTTAATTAAGCAGACAGAGACTCATTTTTGACTGGACGAAGCCGCGGTGGGCGGTGATGTTCGGCCTGTCCGCAGAACCAAAAGCAGCAGGAGAATAGAGGGCAAAACGAGCACAACCAGCAGAAAACCTCCTGCTGCGGCAAAGAACCCCCACGGGACCTTTATGGAGTTGAGCGGCGGCAGAGCGGCTTGCAGATTCTGCCGGGTCTGTTCAATCACTTTTGTGCTCTGTTCGACGGCTTGCCGATTGGCTTGGATGGCCCGTGTGCTGTCTTCAATCGTCTTTTGATTGGCCAGGATGGCCTCATTGGCCGCGCGCAGGGCCTCAGCGCTTTGACGCAGGGCCCGGGTTATCTCCTCCATCGCCTCCGATGCTTCTCGAAGGGCCGATGTGGTTTCTTCAATGACCGCCCGATTCTTTTCCACCGCCTGGGTACTGGCCTGTACGGCTTGAATATTTTCCTGGACGGCTTGACTGTTCTCCAGGATGGCGGCCGAACTGTCGGCAATCTGCTGCCGCATATCTTTGACGAGCCCGCATCCGGCGGCACAAAAACAGAAACAGAAAAAACCGATACGAACAGAAGTCATAATTGCTCCTTTTTCTCTTTTTTGGATTCATCGTTATTATGCGACAAAACACATCGCTTTCAAGCAGAAAAAATTGAAAATTCTTCTTGCAAATCATTTGCAAAAAGGATATCTTTTTATTTAACTTTTGTCTGTTTCAGAAAGACTTTTCAAGGAGAACGTTCTATGAGGTACGAAAAGCTGCGTTTAATCGTCCGGGAACTCAGGGAGCATTCTCCTTTTACCATTTTTGGTGCCCTTACCGGGATTGTCTTTATGCTCCTGTTTCGCCGGTTTGGAGTGGAGGGCGGGCATGTCCTTTTCTCGATTTTTCATCCGCTGCATGTGTTCCTGAGTGCAATGGTCACGGCGGCCCTTTTCCAGCTGCATCGAAAAGCCAAAAATTTCCTTCTGATTCTGGCCATCGGCTATTTCGGGTCCATCGGAGTGGCCACCATCAGCGACAGTGTGATTCCGTTCTTCGGGGAAAGCATTCTCGGGGCTGCGGTCCCGACGGAAGCCGCTGTTCATGCACACGTTCACGAGGACGGTATTTGTTCAGGCGAGCACGACCATGACCACAAACCCCGGCTTCATCTGGGCTTTATCGAGGAGTGGTGGCTGGTCAATCCCGCCGCCATTCTGGGGATTGTGATTGCCTATTTTGTTCCCAAAACAAAATATCCGCATGCCCTTCATGTTCTGGTCAGCACCTGGGCCTCGTCCAGTCATATGCTGATGAATACACACGCCGACTGGAGTATCACGCTGCTGGTCGGAATGTTTCTGGCCCTCTTTATTGCCGTTTGGCTTCCCTGCTGCATCAGCGACATTGTCTTTCCGCTTTTGTTTGTTCGTGCAGATGGGGCTCATATTGGTCATCAGTGTATTCTTTGCGGCCGCAAAGAAAATCCGACTCCCTCTGATTCGTCCCCGCAGAGCCATTTATGATGGGAGAACACCTCCAAAAAGCTGCACAACTGCTGGAGGAAAGCGGGCTGCGGAAGACCCGGCCGCGTCTGGAGATTCTCTGTGTTCTGTTGGAAGCGGACAGTCCGCTGACCGGTGAGCAGATTTTTGAGCGGCTGTCGACGGCATCTGTGGATAAGGCCACGGTCTATCGGACTTTGCTGCTTTTGCTTGAGCACGATATTGTTCACAATGCCTATTTGCGTGACCGCATCCGGCATTTTGAACTCGCCCATCACTGCAAACCCGATCATTGCCATCCTCATTTTACCTGTCGGGATTGCGGCCGGACGGTCTGCCTTTATCAGGCTGTTGTGCCTGCTGTCCAGAATCTGCCGGACGGATATCTTGTGCTGCATCGGCAGACTCGTTTGGAGGGCATTTGTCCGGACTGCCGAACGGAGGGATTCGGGGATGAATAGCACCCGCCTGGCCTGGCTTTGCCTGGTGATTCATATCGGTCTTGTGTCCTGCGGACTGATGGCCCTTCATCGCTGGCAGTGCTCCCACGATGTCTGTTCGGCCGGGCCGTCCGACCCTTCCCATCAGAAACATGAAAGCCGCTCCTGCCGGACCTGTCAGATTTTCTTCTGCAATCTGGCTTCCTGTCTGGCGGGAAGCGGCCCGGCTTTCTCCGGAATCCGATTCCTGCAGAATGTTTTCTCCCTTGCAAACGACGGGTTCCTTCTTCAAACGGTTCCGTCCTGTCTGAGCCGGCGCGGTCCGCCGGCCTGATTCCTTCATTTCGCAGGCCTTTTCACAAAACCTGCCGACAGTTCTCACCCCGGCCTTGCCCTCTTTTCGGCGGTCGTCAGTCTGGGACTTTTCGGCAGGGGATTTACAGGTCTTTCTTTTTTATCGGTTTCAAAACGAATCTGGTTCGGCGGATGAGTTACGTATGCGCAAACGAAGCCGGAGCGCCTTTTCGCTGCTTGAACTGCTGGCGGTAATGGCGGTGTTGGCCTTGCTGATTTCTCTGCTTTTACCGGGGCTGCGTGCCGCCCGGATGCTGGCGGGGCGATTGTCCTGCGCTTCGAATCTGCACCAGATTGGAACGGCCGTCATTCTTTACGCGCAGGCCAATCGGGGACGTTTCCCGGAAACGACGCATGGTCAGACGGCGGACAAAAGCTGGATTTACACGCTGGCCGGTTTTCTTCAGGAGGTCGATGCCGTGCGGATTTGTCCGGCGGATGCCAAACGGACGGAGCGTCTGCGTGAGCATCTCAGTTCCTACGTCCTCAATGAGTACGTAGCTGTGGACTATGCGGACCCTTTCGGACGTCCGCTGAAGTCCTACACCAATCTGTATCAGCTCAAACTGGCCTCCAAAACCATGACGGTCTTTGAAATCTCTGACCAGGCCGCCGTCAGCATCACCTCCGATCATACGCACAGTCGGCAGTGGTTTTCAGTACAGGACGGGCGGGCGTGGGACCGCATCTGTCGGGATATTCAGCCCGACCGTCATCGGACCGGCTCTTCATTGCCCGACTATACACGGGGTTCGGCCAATTTTCTGTTTGCAGATGCGCATGTGGAGACGATTTCAGCCGCACAGCTTCATCAAATGGCGCAGGCCGGCATCGATTTTGCCAAACCGCCGGAATAGCGCGTCAGGTTGTTCTGGAATCAGGAAAGGACGGTACATATGAACAGTTATACAGGTCTGATGATTGCCGGATGGCTGAGTCTGGCGGTCCAGGCGGCCGGGACGCACTGTGTGCGGATGGACAGCCCGGTTGTTACGTTTTATTTCGGAGTGGAAACGGCCTTTCCGGACCCCAACCAGATGGAGGTCATCGACGGCTTCCATACGGATTTGAGCACACCGTACCTGTGCGGCGAAGGCCTGTGCAGATGGGATTTCGCCGTTTCGCCGAATGACCTGCCGGGCGGCGGAGCACGCCGAATCCCGCCGCAGCGGGCTCTGCTTTTTGTCAATCCGCTGGCTCGGATGACCATGCCCGCCTCGCCGGCTTTTGCCTTTCTCGGCGCCTCCCCCGGTCAAACCATCTGGGTCCTCCCGCAGAACTATCTGAGCGGCGTGCTCTGGCTGGGGTTCAATTCCGGACAGATGACCGCGGATGTGCTCAGCGGGCTTTGTCTGTGGAATCCGCAGGATGCCGGAAGGGCTGATACGCCCGCCCGCTGGCTTCGGGTCCGGCTGCTGGACGTCCGCAGGCCGCAGGGGAGCCATTTTTCTCTTTGGCAGACCGGCTCCTTCGGACAGCCGCGGGTTTTTTTCTCCACGTATGACGGCGGGATTACCGAGCAGGATGTGTATTATTATCAGGCCGGCGCCCATACTCATCTGAACTGGGGATTCACAAAACCCGGCCTTTACGAAGTCGATTTGCAGCTGAGCACTTTTTATCAGTGCTCCTCGGACTTGACGGCGGATTTGACCGGCGACTGTCGGGTCAATCTCTCGGATGCCGCCGTCATCGCCGCCCATTGGCTGCAAAGCGGCTGTGCAGACCCCAACAGCTGCGGCGGGGCCGATTTGAATCAGTCCGGACGGGTTGAGCCGGCCGACCTTTCTATCCTGGCCGACCAGTGGCTTTTCTGCGGGAGCCCTTTTCCGTCTGAGTGTCTGTAAAAAAACTGTATGTGTAAAAAAACAAAAACCCTACTCACAGAAGAGGAATAAACCATGAAACGTTGGATGAATTGTTTCTTGTATGCAGGAATGATGTTGGTTTTTTCACATGCACACGGAGCCCTTTCGTACACGTCCGGCCATGCCGATATTGGGCTGGGGTTTTACGACGGCGAACTGGAGTTTCATTTTCATGCCGAAAGCGCCTGGATCGGAGGAATCCCCGGCGTATCGGGGGAATTTGAGCCGGATGACATTTTGATTGTTGTGCCGGACCATGCGGCAGTACTCCGGCCTGACGGTTCCGAATGGGGCTTTACCGGCACAGGCGCGGGCATGCCTGTTTGGGTTCTTCCACAGCATCATCATCACGATGAAGGCGACCATGATGAGATTCCCTTCCTCGGATTGGGCACAGAAGAGATTCCGCTGGGAGTATTGCTGAATGACACTGTTACCCTTAGGGCTTCTTCCGTGAACGGCCCGGGACACTTCAGCTTGTGGCAGATGGATGCTTTTGGGATGCCGGTAGTGTACATCTCCACGTTTGACCCGGCATCGGCCAATGAGCTGACTTTGCCGGCGGGTCTGCATGGCTTACAATTGGGGATTTTCGGCTCCGGGCCTGTATGAAATCGAATGGACGGCGGAGGCGCTTTTGGCGGACCAAACCCCTGTTTCCGCTTCGGCGGTCTTTTCATTCCGGGTCGTTCCCGAACCGATTTCGCTGCTGCTTTTGGCGGTCGGTACGCTGTCGGCTGTGCGCAGACGATAACAAAGCCTTCTATTTGCATATTCGAAAAAGGCCGCTGTGTCCAGCGGCCTTTTTTCTTGTGTTTTTCGTTGACATCTCCATGCCTGACCGATACACAACCGAATATTTGAAGCCGGATGACGGGGTCAACCGATTAGATTCGTAAGTGATTTTCTGGAAACAGTCATATAACGGATTTGCTATGCCGAGAATTTGGGTTGGAATCGTTGGTCTTTGTGTCTTAGGGCTCATTCTGAGCGGCTGTCAGGCGCCCCCGAAACCGGCAGCTCCTTCGGCGCCTCCTTACATGATTTCCGTCGAGCAGCTGGCGGCTCGGCTGGGCCTGCATGTGTCCTTTACAGCCGGCCGCTATGTTGAATTGACCAACGCCGCCAACCGCGTTGTCATCTTTACCCACCCTGGCGGCAGTATTTATGTCAATGGGCAGAATATCGGCCAAACCGGCACAGTGATTTACGAAGGCCAGACGATTTATGTTTCTCAGATGCTCGTGCCCCAGATTCGCGCATATCTGAAAACGGCGGCCCCGGTTAAGCCGCTGCCCCAATATCCCTCGACTCCTTCGCGGCCCAGCGGCGGGCAGACCGTTGTGATTGACCCCGGTCACGGCGGAAAAGACCCGGGGGCCATCAGTTATCTGGGATATTATGAAAAAGAAGTCAATTTAAAAGTTGCTCAGAAAGTTGCCTGGCTCCTGAAAAAGCAGGGGGTCAACGTTATCATGACACGCAATAACGACACATTCATTGAATTGAATGAACGGGCCGAGATTGCCAATCGGGCCGGCGCCGATTTGTTTGTCAGTATTCACCACAATTCCCATACCAACCGGGCTCATCGAGGGTTTACGGTTTATATTTCTCCTAATGCTTCGGAGAAATCGCGGCGGGCCGGGCGGCTGCTTGAACGGTATCTGGCTCAGACGGGCCTGACCAGCAACGGCCTGCGGACCAACGATTACCGTGTTCTGGTTCGAACCAACGGCCCGGCGGTCTTAATTGAATGCGGCTATATCTCCAATCCGTCGGAAGCGGCGATTCTGTATGACGGCGAATTCCAGAACCGCCTCGCCTCGGCCATCGCTCAGGCCATCCTCGAGGCCTTATAGAGACAGAGCACTGCCCCTTCCGGCGGTTTACTGAATAGGGGTGCTTCAGAAAAAAACAGGACAGGTCTCTGCCCGGCTCAGTCCTGACCGCTTTGTGGAGAAGCAGCAGAAGAGGACGGCCGGTCTTTCCGGACAGACTGGGTCGCCTGCCGGGCGAGGTCTTCGGCCTGGCTGCGAAGATTGTCTGTCTGCTCTTTCAGTTCCTTGACGCGGCGGGACAGATATTTTTCGAGAATCCGGGCCAGTTCTTCCGCTTTGACGGGTTTGGAAAGGTAATCGTCGCAGCCGGCGGCCAGGCATTTTTCCCGATCACCCTGGAGCGCATTGGCGGTCAGGGCAACAATCGGTGTCTTAATCTGCTGTTTGCGAAGGATGCCTGCGGCCTGATACCCCGTCATCACCGGCATTTCCATATCCATCAGGATTAAATCATATTCTTTTCGCATTGCCATCCGGACCGTTTCCTTGCCGTTGGCGGTCAGGGTGACCTCAAACCCGTACCGCTCAAGCAGTTTTTTCAGAAAGATCTGGTTGGCTCGGCTGTCTTCGGCCACAAGAATCCGCGCCGGCTGGAGGGCGTCTTCGGTTTGACTGCTCCAGACCTGATCGCTGCGAATTCCGGCGGAATACTCCGGCATCCGGGTATCGGCGCTGAAGTCCAGCTCTTTCTGGAACGGCGCATTGGTCAAACGGACCGGCAGAACGACCGTAAAGACAGAACCCTGACCCTGCTGGCTGTGGAGGAAGAGTTCTCCGCCCATCAGATGAATCAGCTTCTGGGTAATGGACAGCCCCAGACCTGTTCCGCCGAATTTCCGTGTGGTGGAGGCGTCGGCCTGCGTGAACGACTCAAATATCAGTTTCTGCTTTTCCTTGGGAATTCCGATGCCCGTGTCTTCGATGTCGATGCACAAACGCCCGTCTTCTCCGGGACGCTCCTCCCAGCTGACAGTCACATGCACATATCCGGATTCCGTAAATTTGATGGCGTTTCCAATCAGGTTAATCAGACACTGATTGAGCCGGATGGGGTCTGTTTCAACAATTTCGGGCAGATTGTCGCCCTTGAAGAATTCAAAGTCGAGTCCTTTTTTGGCCGCAATCGGCTTCATCATCTGCTCGATATGACAGAGAAACGGCTCAAGCGCAAACTGGGTTTTATCAATGGTCAGTTTGCCTGCTTCGATTTTCGTAAAATCGAGGATGTCATTGATGATTTGCAGGAGATTTCGCCCGCTGTTGCTGATGACAGTCACGTAATCTTTCTGTTCTTCATCCAGATTTGTGGCGGCCAGCAGTTCGCAGAAGCCCAGAACCGCATTCATCGGGGTGCGGATTTCGTGGCTCATATTCGCCAGGAACTGGCTTTTGATTTTGTTGGCGCTTTCGGCCGCTTCTTTGGCGCGGACCAGCTCGGTTACGTCAATCAGGTTGGCCAGAATCCCCATATAAAGCCCGTCGCAGCCGTAAATCGGCTGAATCCGCATTTCCATCATTCGTCCGAATATTTCCCGCCGAATCATCACCGGCTCACTGTGGGGAGTATCCCGGAATGTGCGAATCATCTGTTTGATTCGGGCCTGAATCTGAAGCGGATGAACATCCGCTATTTTTTTGCCGAGCAGGTCCTCTCGGCTCTTGTTGACCAGTTTCAGGAAGTAGGGATTGACTTCCACGATGGTGTCTTCAGCATCGGCAAAAACAACGCCTTCCTGCATCCCGGCAATCATGGCAGACAGCTTGGCCGATTCCCGCCGAATGGCCTCCTGGGCCTTTTCGATTTCCGTAATGTCAATGAAGGCCTCAATCAGCACCTCCTGGCCTTCGAGGGTGATGGGAAAGGCATTTTTCAGAATGGTTATCGTTCTGCCGCCGAGACCGACCAAAGATACTTTTTCTCCTTCAAAGGTATGTCCCTCGTGGAGAACAGGGCAGGACGGGTGATTATGACCGCAGAGAATCCCGCAGCAGGTTTTGCCGACGATTTCCTCAGCTTGCTTTCCCAAAATCTGAAGAGCGGCGCTGTTGGCACGCCGGATGGTGCGGGTCTTGTCCACGACAAACAGACCGACCGGAGCCCGCTGGAAAAGTTTTTCCACCGTATGCAGGGCGTCTTGCAGATGATGCTCGTGCTGTTTGGCCCGGGTGATGTCCTGAAGGGTCTGAACAGCACCTGTCAGGGTGCCCTGCGAGTCGCGAAGCGGTCCGGCCGTAAGAGCCAGCCACTTGCCGGAAGAGCCCAGATGCGGGAAAAACCGCTCCGCTTCGTAAGCTCCTTTCAGCACATCGCTGCTCTTGAATGAGGGGCCATAAACGGCCTGGATTTCTTCCGCAGTGGCTTCTCGAAGAATCCAGTCCGCCAAAGTCCAGCCCTTTTCATCGCCGAGGTATTGTCCGTGACGCTGTGTGCCGAGAATTCGGCCGGCGCGGATGCCGGTCAGTTTTTCACAAGCCCGGTTCCAGTGCGTCACAACGTGGTTTTGGTTCACCACAAACATCGGGACGGACAAATCATCGATGATTCGGCTCAGCAGGTCCTGCTCGACCGACAGCAGCAGACGCCGCTTTTTCCGGCGGATGCGATAGATGACGCTCAAGGCGATGAGCCAAAAAAAGACAATCCCGATAGAGTTAGCCAGAATTAGCCATGGAACCATCGAGGCAGGCGGAAGCCGGTCCAGCGAGAAAGAATGCCCGAACGAACGGCTTGCTGTCCAAACGACACCCGTTCCGGCTGCCATTCCCAGCAGGGCCAGCACAAAAAACAGGAGCACGACCGCAGGTGTGCGGCGGGAATAGACACTCCGTCGAAAACCGGATTGTAATCCTTTCTTCGTCATTTGGCACCGTATCCGCTTTTGGTCTTTCGACCGGAGCTTTTTTCCAATTCATCAAAAAAAGAGGGCGAATTCTCTTGTCCGATAAAACCGTTGATTTTGTGCTGAAAAGGCCTTCGGTCCTTAATGGAAATGTCCCAAACGGCCGTTTATAGGACTTGCTGCAGACTCAGCGGCCGGGCAGATACCGGCCGAAAAAGATTCTGATTCCTCTAACTGGACAACAGAAAGGGTTTATTGTACAGTCGATTCCTATGAATCCCTATCCATTAAAATTGAAACCGATTTTTAAAGAACGCATCTGGGGCGGTCAGCGTCTGCGGGACTTGTTCGGAAAAGACCTGCCTGCCGGAAAGCCCATTGGGGAAAGCTGGGAATTGGCGGATTTGCCGGAGGATAAGTCCGTGATTGCCAACGGTCCGCTGGCCGGACAGGCCATCGACCGGGCCGTTCATTCATTTGGGCGGGCCCTCGAGACAGGACGTCCCGGTCCGTTTCCGCTGCTGATAAAACTGCTGGATGCCCGTGAGGTTCTCAGCGTTCAGGTCCACCCGGATGAGCCGACCTGCCGCCGGTTGGGGACAGGGCAGCCCAAAACCGAATGCTGGTATATTCTGGATGCTCCGGCAGACGGTATTATTTACAAGGGGCTCAAGCCCGGCACGACTCGAGAACAGTTCGCTCGGGCCATTGCCGAGGGGACCTGTGCGGAGTATCTGGTGGCTGTCCCGGTGAAACCCGGCCAGTGCCATTTTCTGCCCAGTGGAACCCCGCACGCCATCGGCGCTGGTCTGGTCATCGCCGAAATCCAGCAGCCCTCCGATACCACCTATCGGGTTTTTGACTGGAACCGCCTCGACCCATCGACCGGCAAGCCCAGAGCCCTGCATATCGAACAGGCCCTCGAAAGCATTCATTTTGGGCTGTCCGCCGACAAGCTTCCCGTGACTACAGTCGGCCGGCTGGTGGATGCGGCGGAGTTTAAACTCGATAAGGGGCATCAAATGCCCCATGGCGAGCTCCTCCTCGAATCCCCCATTCCCAAAGCCGTCCTGTTTTTAAGCGGTTCCGGGGTGATTCAGGGGCCTCATTTTGACCCGATTGCTTTCCGAAAGGGAGATACGGTTTTGATTCCCGCCGGCGTCGAGGGGTTTGTCCTGTTTCAGGAGGAAACGGAATATCTGACCGCTTCTGTGTAAGAAAAGAGGGAGAAAACATTCATGCTGAAGAAAAGCGATAATCCCCCGATTGTCTGGCCTGAGGGACAGTCGATCGGTTCTTTTGACGGCGTCTGGTGGGTCGCCCATACCAAAAGCCGCAATGAAAAGGCCCTTGCCTGGCAGCTGATTCAGAAAGAGATTTCTTATTTTCTGCCGATGTCCTGGAAAGTCAGCCGAAGAACCGGTCGGACGATGCGGTCGCTGATGCCGGTCTTTCCGGGCTATTTGTTTTTCTGCGGAACAGACCAGGACCGCCTGGAAGTTCTCAAAACCAACCGTGCCGCTGCTGTTCTCACAGTGCGCAATCAGATGCAGCTGATTCAGGAGCTGCTGCCGATTGAAAAGGTTCTGAAAGCCGGCCAGACGGTCGTTCCGCACGAATATCTGCAGGTCGGCCAGCGCTGTCGAGTCATTGCAGGCCCGTTAATGGGGGTCGAGGGGCTGATTGTCCAGACCCCGCGCAAGGCCAAACTGGTTCTTCAGGTGCAAATGCTCGGCCAGGCCGCCAGTGTCGAAATTGATATGGATATGGTCGAACAAATCGAGTAAACTGCTTCCGGTATTTCCTTTTGACCTTCTGAAACGGAGGTGCCTGATGGAATACAGCGTCAGTCTAATCGGCCTTCTGACGGCGGTCTGGGGCTTGGTGGTTGTCGTTCAGCCCCTTTGGCACAAGGCGCTTGTGGGCTTTTTGGCCGAAGGACGCCGGGCCTATGCAGCGGTCGTTCTGAAAATCATTGTTGGTGTGCTTTTCTTGATTTTTGCCAGAGAATGCCGCATTCCCTTGGTGGTAATTCTTTTGGGAGTTCTCACCGTGGTCGGCAGTGTTCTGTTTGCCTCCTTGCCGATTCACCGAATCCAGGCCTGGTTTCAGTGGTGCCGAAGCCGTCCCCTTTGGTTTTACCGCCTCTGGGCGGTGGCGGCGGTCCTGCTTGGCATTCTGATTCTTTATGCCGGCTGGCCTGTCTCGTAAACAGCGTTGATTCGTTCCGCTTTTTCTGCTATAATACCCCTGTCTGAACAATGGATTGGCGGAGGAGAATGAGCGGGATGAACAAATCAAGGAGTTTTCCGGGAGTTTGTATCTTTTTTTGTCTGTTCGTCTGCCGAACCGCTTATCCTTTGGCCGAATCCGCCGACCCAAACGGAATCAACATCAAAGTCCTCCACCAAATGGGCTATACCGGCAAAGGGGTGCGTGTCGGCGTGCTTTCCCAAATGCACTGCCGAACAACTCACGAGGCCTTCTTTGACAAGGACACGCAGGGCAATCCCACAGGCAATTCACATGCTTATTGGTATGACCCGACCTCGGATACCCTCCAGCCCTATGAACCTTACTGGCACGACACCTCATTGGCGGGCATTGTCGCTTCCCGCGGCGGGAAAAACTTCCCTCAGCATCGAGGCATGGCCCCGGATGCGGAAATCTACAGCGCCAAAGTAACCCGCCGTGTTTCTGAAACCGACCCCAACCGCACAACGAATTTTCAGTGGTTTCAGAAATCGCTGGATTATTTCCGCTCCAGTCAATGCCGAATCGTCGTGACCGGCATCCAGCTGGATACCAGCTATGACCAGACGTTTCCGCTGACCCTGCTGTATGATTATTACGCCTATACCCATGATATCTTTTTTGCCAATGCTGCGGGCAATGACAGTTCCTCGATTACGATTTTCGGCACCGCTTTCAACGGTCTGACAACGGCGGGCCTGATTGCGACCGAACCGGATGTCTATCGGCGCATCGGCTCGGCGAGCAATCCCGGCCCAACGCTGGACGGCCGGCGCAAACCCGAAATCGCCGCCCCCGCACAAAACCTATGGGTCCCGACTGACGGCGGGGATACCGCCTGGAGGAGTGAGGGGACAGAACGCGGCCAAACCAGCTGGGCGGCCCCCCATACCGCCGGTGCCGCCGCTGTCCTGCTGGAGTATGCGGATACCACATCAGAACCGGATGACGGCCGCAGCGTCGTCCTCAAGGCCGTTTTGGTCAATTCCGCCTTTCCGAATATTAAAGACAAAACCGGACAGGAAACCGCCGGACAGCTCTGGCATCCGCATCGCGGCTATGGTCGGCTGGATGCCGCCCGCGCCTTTTCGATTTTGAGCAGCCCCAAACTCACCGTCGGACAGGAGACATCTCAGCCGCGCGGCTGGGCTTTTCAATCGCTTTCGCCCGGACAGGTTCACACCTACACACTCACATCCATCCCCATCGGCAGCCGGCTGGTTCTTACTTTGACGTGGAAGCGGCGTGTGCGCTGGCAGGATAAACCGCCCCGGAACAATCTGATAGACAGCGGAGAATTAACCGGCTATCTGGCCAACCTGGATTTGGTCATTGAAGACTCCGCCGGCCAAACCGTTTTTTCGGATACAGGCACGCTCGACAACCTCAAAAAAGCCGACCTGCTGATTGCTCAGACGGGGCCGTACCGCATCCGCATCCGCAATCAGTCTTCGACGGAGTCGGCCGAATATGGACTGGCTTACGAAATCCTCGAACCCCTGACGGCCGACTTGAATCTCGATTCCGTTGTGGACAAGACCGACTTGGAAATCCTTCTGCAATCCTGGCTTCAGAATCCCTGCGGGATTCCCTTTGACGGTTGCGAGCGGCTCGATTTGCTGGCCGATGACTTCATCGATTTGGGGGATTGGAACATCCTGGCCGGCTATTGGAAAACCGGTGATCCCCGCTACTATGTCCTGCCGTAAATTCCTTCTCTGTGAATTGCTGTCAAATCTGTGGCATTGTCATTGTGATAGCGGCGGGGCGATCAGATAGATGGTTTTCTTCTGCCCGGCCAGGTCAAGAACCAGCGTTCCCTCCCCGTAGCCGGTCATATCCGCCGGCCGTTCAATCGTAAGCCGAATCTGCCCCTTGTCGGAGAGTTGCTCCTTGAGATTATGGAGCACCAGTCCGCCTCCCTCGAACTGATGGCTGCCCAGAACCGGCCCGGATGCTGTCTTGTCCATCTCCACCGTCAGGATATACTCTTTTCGCCCCGGCTCAATCCAGACGTATTCGGGGTAAATGACGGGGGATTGTTTCTCGGCGGTCTGGGTCTGCTGCGCCAGGAGCTGCTGTGCCTTTTGGGCGGCCCCGGCCAGCTGCTCATCCGTCGCCGCCGGCGGCAAAGAAATGCTCTGGCTTTCCGGTCTTTTTTTCTCAGGTGCTTGTGATGAATCTTTCTTTTGGACTCGATACCGGATTCCTAAGATCTCGTCATCCACTAAAGTCCCTTCCGGAAATTCCACGTTCAGTGGTTCATCGGCCGACTCCGAGTTAATAGATACTTCCTGAAAGACGGTTTCTGTAATAAGGTTCCCATTCGGCAGATAAGTCTTATGCCGAAATGGAACCCAGAAACCATTTATTATACGGAAATCACTGCATTCATTCCGTCCAAGAAGCTCTCCCTGTTGTCCAATCCATTCCCGAATGAACGGAATGTATCCTTTGGATGGATCAATTGTATATCGAAATAAAGGCTTTTCTTTTTCCGTATAAGGAAACTCTAAAAGATAAATTCCTTTTCTCTGATTATACGTTACTGACGCTCGGTTTCTGCTTACCTGTCTCCATTGTTCCCAGAGCTCCATAGAGGGAGCATCCCACAGGAGGACATCCGGTGTAGCCAACATCCAGCCGGAAAAATCCATTTTTCCCGGAGCAATTCGGCCATCGATGTCAGATGATTCAACCGGCGCCTGTCGGAAAAAAATTGTTCTGCCTTTCTTCCAAAGAAAGGTTTCTCTGAAGTTTCTGCTGGGTATGCCGGAGGAATCATACGTTTGGATGGTGATCTGACAATACTCCTGAGTCGTTTTTTTGCAGTATTCCATCTGCTGTTGATACATCAAAACAGGATTCTCCGTTTTCTCTTCCCTTGGATAGTAGCCTTTTTGTTCCAGGCAAACCTTCAAAGAAAAGATTCGACCCCGTGCAGCCGATACGGTTTTAAATAACTCATCAGCTGTCAGGATGTTTGCTGAGGTCTGGATGTTCAGTCCTAATATTCCTGAGCTTATTGTTAGAGTTAAGAAAAGACGCAACATTTTTATTTCCTTTCTGAATCGGGTTTTTATTTACATCGACGCATCCATGTGCCGCAGTAGTCATTGAGGGTAGTATACGGCCATATTACGCAAGAGCCGTTGAAGCAGTTTCCCGAAAGTGTCTTTTTAGGTCCACAGTTATGTGCTGTCAGATACTCACAGGAACGCCAAGCTTTTGTAGGTAAACAGAGGTATTCCGATGTGCCGTCTGAACAGACAGGCTGACCGACAGAACAATCTTTATTGCTTTGACATGTTGGTGCCGTCCAACATCTCCTTCCTTCTTTTGGTTTTTGACATTCATAATTCACAGTTCCTCCGCGAATGGCCTGCATTTGCTGCCTCGATAACTCAGCATAATAGCGTTGAATTCCCTCAACGATCTCGGAGACATCTGCATCCTCTTTTACGAACCATACATACGCTGCATGGACGGCGGCCTGCCAGGAAATTTGCTCCGTCAGCAATCTTTCCAGATACTCCTGCCGCTGGGTCTGAATCAGCAGAAGCGTCCCGTCCCAGATTCCCTCCTGTTCTTGACGGAGCATCGTGCAGGGAATCAACCTCGTCTCCTTCGGCCCGTCCAGAATCAGCACGTGCTCCTGCTGGGGAATACACAGCACAAAGTGTCCCAGCATGCCCTCTTTCGGCGGCAGCCGGTACTGCACAAACGGCAGCTTCACTTCGGAAGCCTTCTCCGGCGGAATCTGCATGGCCTGTGTGGAAATCCCAAAAAGGAATAACACATCCGAAATATCCTGAAGAGTCGAATAACCCTTCTGACGAATTCCCATTTGCTCGATAAGGGTCTCAATCGGCACAGGATTCCCATAGTGCCGAAGCAGATGCCAGACCGCATAGGCCCCGCAATACGAATCACCGGACAGAAAACCCGGCTCCTCTCGGACAGCGGCCGCAGAAGAGACATCCTTCAGAACCGCCTGATTGTAGAAAATTGCGGCCTGCCGGTCCTGTCCGAGTTTCTGATAACACACAGCCAGCCCCAGTTCAACCCACTGCATTTTCTCAAAAGTCGGCCATTTCTCTTTTGTCTCCTGATAATAAGCAATGGCTTTTTCGTACTTTCCGAGGGTCTGGAAAATTCTGCCTGTATAATATGTTGCCAAAGCCTGATGTTTAGGGTCCTCTGTTATCAGGCGGTTGATGTCCCAAACAGCGGCGGCCTTCTTATACTGTTCTTCTGCACGGGGCATATTCCCGACCTGATACGCCTCTTCCGCCTCAACAAAATATTCCTCCCCAATGACAAAGACCGAATAGCCGCATTTTTCCTCCGGCCGGTATTCCTTTAGAATTCGCTCGACAATCTCCGTTACTCGGCTGTCCTTTCCCAGCCGCATCGCCGCATACAACGCCCCCCTGTTCCTGCAGATAAGATTTGATTGCTTGCCAATTCGAACAGCAAGGTTTGATTTTTTTCTCTTGCGGCTCCGAATCGCCTAAATCGTTCTCCTTCCTTATTCCTGTTCCTGGAGGTTCAGGCAGTAGATTTTTCGTTTTATCAATGAGTCCTTCAGGGAATCCCATTCTCTTCCAAAAGCCACCACAGAGTTTTCTATGGGTACAAAACCATAAAGAGAAAACAGCTTCGGACTTTTCCAAGGACTCTTTGACATTTCTAAACGCCCATTTTTGTCCAATACCCAAAAGGCAAGCCGGCCCTTTGTATATACAAGTATAACAAGATGGTTCTTTCCGAGAAGAGCCGCATCCAAAAGATTCAGGGGGGGTAATTTGTTTGGAGAGCCGCACTGAATCTCAAATAGCTCTTTTTCGCCGACATAAGAAAATTGGCCATCATAACACCTCGCCCTGAACACCACAGAATCCTCTTTAGCCGGAGAGGTATAAATACACCAAAAGGAATCATCCGCCCACTTTATGATTTTAGGAAAAAAACTTTTTGGGGAAACACTCGTGTCAACTTCGTAAAACTCTGAATGGAAAAGATCGGAGAAGACTTGGCATCCTTTGTCAACATCAAACACTCCCGTCTGGTATTCCCACTGCTGCCGTCTGCTATCAATAGTTTTTACTTTTCCGCCGATATAAATGATTTGATCTTCGCGAATCTTTTCGTAATCCCAGATGTCCAGATTATTTTCCAGAAAGATTTCCTTCAATAGACTCCCGTATCGCTCAAACTCCAAAAAAAACTCCTGATTTGTTTCTTTATTGTAGGCCAATAGAAAACAGGACGTATCATTTATCCTAAGAACTTTGCTTTTGTGACGGAACGCATCGAGCACATAGGGCTTCTCCAAGGTTGCTAAAACAAGCAGATTGGGATCTTTGTCTTTTTGTTTTATCAACGGATACCTCAGCGTTTCCAATCGTGTTTTCCCTGGATCATTCAGAGCCAGCAGAGGTCCCTGAGGAAAAGCAAGCATCGGCCCCTTACTCAACCTGTAATCAATGCTGTTGTTCTGCTCCGGCACAAGACGAATTTTTTGCAGGAGAGTTCCGGTTTTCCCTATCTTATACAAGTACAAATCTGTCAGTTCAGACTGGTCAGAAGCACCCGTTGCGGAAGAGGCTGCCAAGATGTATATTGCTTTTTGGGTAGCATCCGGACATGAAGACACAATATAGTAGTCTTGACAGATTTCCGTCAATTCGCTTTCGGAAAAGCTAATCCGGCTTTGAGCCGGCAAAGATACCCAAGTGAAAACCGCCAAAAAGAGAAAAATTTTGCTTTTATTTCTCATAGTTTCTCCTATTGCTCTGGAAAAGTCCCGCAGCAGGCACAGCCGGCTACTTGGCCTTCCTGCCATCTGGATGCCCCATATTCTACAACGAATTGATGATATGCTTCCGCAAGGAGCCCGCACAGTTCACGTTGGTCAGGCGGTACTTCATTACATACTCCATGCAAACAGCTTCCAAAATCACCATCACACATTCTCTGAGTTTTCAGACAGGTTCCATAACACTCATCATGGACAGTACAGCAGGAGCCAAACTGTAAACCGAAAGGATTGTCAGGGATAAATGCTTCTTTCCATCCGTTTGGGCCGCAGCCATTTGAGACAGGAAGATACCCTGGGTCAACAACAATCGTCCCTTGACATTGTCCAAGCTGTTCATAACTGGCGGCTTTCACTAAAGCCGGTTTGCATGTTCCGCTTTCGCAATCGCATCTCTGACACATCCAGCTGTCGCAACAGTGCTTACGGCAGGTAAGCCCTGTATTGCAATAGCAACATTGCCTTTCATTCGGATCATAACAGGTTTTATCCTCACAACAGCCGCCTTTGTCACAACAAGGATTATTCGCTCCGCAACAGACTTTATTGTTCGGACATGTTTTCCCTGTCCCGTAATTGCAGCAGGTTCTTTCGTTTGGATTATAGCAGGTGATTCCGTCGCAGCATCGGCGGTTTTCCTGATTGCAGCAGC